>CAJXRJ010000631.1 GCA_913058555.1 uncultured bacterium | reverse complement strand
CGAGATCATGCCTAGTCTCGTGGGCTCGGAGATGTGTATAAGAGACAGGCTCTGCGTGACGGCCATCGAAGCCGAAACCGCCAAGGGGGGCTCGGGCAGCGGCCGGATGATCGCTCTGTGGGGCAGCCTGCTCTTCAGCGTGGGCCTCTTGCTTCTGCTTTGGACCCACGTCCTCGCCCCATGGGCCCTCGCCGACCCCGATGTGCGCGAGTCCCTTGCGGGTCTCGGCGGCGCAACCGTGGCCCCGGATTGGCTCAGCTTGCCGCTCTTGGGTCTGGGCGCCGCGCTCCTTTGCGCGAGGCGCTGAGGCGCCGGCCCAAAGCCCAACCGTCGCCAAAGTACGGAGCCAGGATCAATCTTTCGCTCTTGATCCTCTCCGACTGAGGATCGTCACAAGGGCAGCAGCTCCAGTCACACCGCAATGGTCGAAAGCGAAAATTCGACCCTGGCTCCGTACTTGGATGGCTCCGCAACTCGGATCGGTACGGTCGTGTAGAGCTAGCGAGTGATCAGTCGCTCGGCGATGCCCGTGTTCACCGTCTCCCAACATGAGGGCGACACACCATCGTGAAACACGACGACGAGGACCTCCTCTCCGCGGTGGACATGGGCGCGATCGAGACCCACGTTGTGCGCCCAGATGTTCCGAAGGACGCCCTCTAGCCGGTCGGCTCCGGCGATCGACGCGGCCTCCAGCCCGTAGAGTCCTAGTTCGCTTTCGCCGCGGTAAAGGGCGAAGAGTGCCGCCCGAATTCCCTCTCCGCCGATTTTGCCCTGCGATCCGTTGCGCGCGATGGCTTCGATGAACCCAGCGTCGGTTGAGAGGTGCGGGTTGTCCGGAAGCACGGCGCGGGACAGGAGGCGGTACGACTCTTCGCCGAGTTGCACCGTCACGAGCGACGGGTGCATCTCGTGTCCGTCGACTACGAGCGGGTCCAGTCCGCTTGTCGCGCAAGAGGAGAGCAAGAGACCGAGGGTCCCGGCGATTCGTGATTTCGTGTTCATCGGCTTCCAGGGGGATCAGGGTCGCTCAGCGTTTGCATCCGAATTCGGGCTCGAGCGAGAACCTGAGCGTACGGTTCCGCACAAGATCTTCCCACCGGGTACAGGGCTCGGCTCGCCAGGACCGTCCAAGACCTGGCCGCGCGCTGGGTGACAGATCGACCGTACGTGAATTCCCCCCAGAACCACTGGTCCTAAGAGCCCGGCTGTTGGTGTTGATTGGGGGCGCTCCGGCCCAGGGTGGACTGTCGTGAGGGGGAGATGGCGATCGAGAGCTTTCCGTGCGGAGGTCCGTGGCGGGCCCACTCAGCGGCGGACCCCTTGCCTTGGGAGTTTTGGCGAAGTTGCTGGCTCGAAACGGTGGTTTCGGTCTCTCCTTAGGTCGCACGCATCCGTCCCCGCCTTACGGCCTCTCCCGCGCTGCCCAATGATCAACCTTCGCCGACTCGCACACTCGCTCGCACTGTTCCTTGGCACCGCGCCGGCCGTCCCAGCGCAGTTCATTGACGCATCCCCCCGGGGAGGGCCCCAACGTGGCATGGCGTCTTCCCCGCGAAACCCCAATCTCACCATCGCGGTGCGGGCAGACGGCCGCATCGTGCGCTCCGCTGACGCAGGTCAGAGCTTCGTTGCGCAGCCGGTGACCGTCGACGGGGATCGAGTGCACCTCGGTATCGACGTCCTCGGCATCGCCTTTGTCGCTTCGGAATCGGGGGTTTGGGTCAGCCGTGACTCGGCCCAAACGTGGGTCTTCCAACCGTCCCCGATCGGGCCCATTCGATCCTTCACGGTGAGCCCTGTGACCCACGACGAGGTCTGGGCCCTGACGGTGGATGGCACCGTTCATCGCTCATCGGATGGTGCGGTTAGCTGGGTCACCCTTGGGCATGCGGCTCAGCCCGCTCTTGCCATGCGCAGTCCACTCGTCCTCAACCCCGCGCGGCCCAATGAGATCTATGTCCTGGATGGCAGCTCTGTCTGGGTCTCTACGGACCGAGGAATCCAATGGACCCAGGAGTTCTTCCCTGGCGGGCACACAAAAGCGTTCGCTGCCGACGGAGACCATTGGGCCACGGTGTGGCTGATCGGAGGGCACGATCCTTACGTGGACATCGGCTTCTCAGCGGATAGTGGTGCCAGTTGGAGCTATCCCTACTTCATTTCGTGGGGCGTTCAGCCGCCTCCCCTGAAGATGTGGCAGGACCCTTCCCGGCCCGGAGAATTCCACGGGATCGGCATCGGCAAGCCGACGATCTACGTCCGTTCCCTCGATCGAGGAGCCACTTGGACGGGTCCTGCGATCGGCAAGCAGGACCTGCGGTTCAGTGACGTCTCGGTTCCCTCTGGCACGACGGGAACCATGCTCCTTTCGTCGCGGCTGGGCATTCTCTCCCTCGATGGGATGGATGACAACGTGTCAAGGGCGACCCTCGCAACCGGGGACTTCGCTCCGCTTCCCGTCGCGGAATACTCAGTCGACCCGACCAACGACGCCCATCGGGTCGCGACGTACACGTCCTACTCAGACGGTAGGAAGGAGATGTTCCTGGAGTCCTTCGACGCCGGGGCAACCTGGGCTGTTGAAGACAGGGTGACGGTTGGGGGGACGGAGTACGACCTCTGGTCGTCGACAATCGACCAGGCTGGTCGCGTCGTGAGCACCACCCTCGGCCGCATCTTGCGCCGCACGGGTGGGGTTTGGGAAACACTCGATCCCGGGCACAACGTTCTCTCCTTCGCCGTGGGAACCCTCAACCCAGACCTACTTGTGGTTCTTGGTTCTGGCTCCGGCGGCACTTGCTCCTGGAGCACCTCGACGGACGGCGGTGCGACCTGGTCAACGACGCCAGGCTGCGGCCACCAGAGCTTTGGTGACGGATTCACGGCTATCAAGCTCATCGAGCGAGCTGGCCGCCCGCTTCGGATCGTCGCTAGCACCCGGAACGGGTTGTTCAGCGCAGATCGCAACGTGTGGATCTCGGACGATCTGGGCGCAACGTTCATCAACATCGCCAACGAACCGTCGGGGCTCGTCTTGACCCAGAGTGCCAGCCACCCTGAGCGCTTAGCGATCGGGTTCAACCAGCTGCGTCCCGTCGAGGTCTCCACAGACGGATTTGACACGCTCGCCCCAGTGGGTATCTCGGTCGCGACGTCGCGCCTCGCCATCGGTGGTGCGTCGCAGGACCTCCTCGTGCGCGTCGAGGCTTCTGCCACGGGGGGCGACCGCGTGCTGGAATCTAGTGATCTCGGGCAGACCTGGGCGATCGTCTCGGACCCAGGGACGCCCTTGGGCAGCGTGTTCGAGCTCACGCTCCTTCCGGATGGCGATCGCTACTTCCTGGCTGGCACCCACGGCGTCGTTGAGCGTGTCCTGGAGCCTATTGTCTCCGATAACTACTGCACGCCATCGGTGCCCAACAGCACGGGTGTGAGCGCGTCGATCCACGCCCTCGGGTCGCTTTCGATCGCAGCGGACGAGCTGCGCCTCGAGGCCTACGCACTTCCGTCCGGTGCGGCGGCCATGTTCCTCGCGTCCCAAACGATGGACTTGGTGCCCGCACCCGGCGGCTCCGCGGGCACGCTCTGCCTTGGGGGCTCGATTGGGCGCTACTCAAGCAGTATTCAGTTCGCGTCAACTGGCGGACTGGCGTGCATCCCTTTGGACCCAGGCGCCATCGCCCACCCGAGCGGCTCCGTGCCCGCGATGGCTGGTGAGCGTTGGAACTACCAGGCTTGGTATCGCGATACCCTCGGAGGGACCGCCACCAGCAACTTCACGGATGGGGCGACCCTCGTCTGGTTGCCATAGCCTTCGGCTCTTGTGCTCCGCCCAATGGGCCCATCGTTCATCGCCACCGAATCCAACGACCAGAGCGCAGCCAAGGCCGGCCGAAGGCGCTTGGGGGACTACAGATCCATCCACATCATTGGAAGGTGACGGAGCGCGACGAGGAGAAGTTCGACCCTCCGCCGTCGCGGACCCAGAGCAGCAAGTGCCAGTCCTCTCCCGCGCTGACGGTGACCGCGCGGAAGTACGAAGTACAAGTACGGTGCCAGGATCGTTTCTTCACTTTCAGTCAGCGTGCCATGATCGGGTTGGCGGTTCATCGGATCGCGACTCGACTGCCAGGATCAAAAGCGAAAGAATGATCCTGGCACGGTACTTCGGTACTTCTCTCGGCAACTTCGACACCACGCTGATCAATACGTATGGCAATCCGATCGATCACCATGGCGCACTGGATACGGGGCTGGACAAGTACGGAAGCGAATAGAAGTGTCATCTCCGAATGTTCCCCGGATGAGCGAGTTGTCTGGGGCGACATTAACGGGCAGCTGTCCTTGGGGAGGTCATGAGCGCCACCAGGGGATTCTTTGCTGTCTCTTATACACATCTCCGAGCCCACGAGACTAGGCATGATCTCG
>CAJXRJ010000630.1 GCA_913058555.1 uncultured bacterium | reverse complement strand
CTACACACTGCATATCGTCGGCAGCGTCAGATGTGTATAAGAGACAGGAGTACAAGTACCCGGGTGAATACCGGGGTGTGTTCCCCATCAAGGTCAACCAAGAGCGCTGGGTCGTCGAGACCCTCATGGACGAGGGGCGCCGCCACGGCATGGGCCTCGAAGTGGGCAGCAAGCCAGAGCTCATCGCCGGCATCGCGGTTGAGGCCGGCGAGAACGCCCTGATGATCTGCAACGGCTACAAGGACGCCGAGTACGTCGAGACGGCGATGCTCTCGAGCAAACTCGGCATCACGCCGATCATCGTCGTCGAGAAGTTCTCCGAACTGGCGACGATCCTCGAAGCCGCCGAAACCCTCGACATCCGGCCGCGCATCGGCGTCCGGGCGAAGCTGTCGATTCAATCGTCCGGGCGCTGGCAGGACTCGGTCGGGGATCGTTCCAAGTTCGGTCTCACGACCCGCGAGATCGTTCGGGTCGTTGAGGAGCTCAAGCGCGCGGGCCGACTCGATTCCCTTGAACTGCTGCACTTCCACATCGGCAGCCAAATCACGGACATCCGCTCGTTCAAGAAGGCGATGCGCGAGGCCACGAACATCCTCGCGGGCCTTACGAAGCTCGGAGTCACGATCCGCTGGTTCGACGCTGGTGGCGGGCTCGGCGTCGACTACGACGGTTCGAAGACGAACTTCGAGTCCTCCACCAACTATTCCCTCCAGGAGTACGCGAACGACATCGTGTACGCCCTGGGCGAGGCGGTCGAGGAACACGGCCTCGTGCCCCCCACCATCGTGACGGAATCGGGGCGCTCCCTCGTGTCCCACCACGCCGTGCTCGTGGCCGAAGCCATGGGGGTCACGACCTTCGACGCGGGCAACGAACCGGGACTCGTGGACATCGGCGACGATCCGCCCGAGGTCGTGAAAGACATGGCGGAGCTCGCAGACGCGGCGACCGCGCGCAACTACCAAGAGACCTATCACGACGCCCTGGACCTGCGGGAACAGGCGATGCTGCTCTTCAACACCGGGCAGCTCGGCCTCGACGAGCGGGCCCAAATCGAAGAGCACTTCTGGCGGGCCTGCCACGCGGTGCTCCGCATGTCGCGTAAGTCGGACTACGTCCCCGACGACATGGAGAATCTCGAGAAGGCCCTGGCCGACACGATGTTCCTCAACATGTCGATCTTTCAGTCCCTGCCCGATGCCTGGGCCATCGGTCAGATGTTCCCGGTGCTGCCGATCCACCGGTTGAACGAGCGACCGAGCCGCCGCGCCGTCCTCGCCGACCTCACCTGCGACTCCGACGGCAAGATCCAGCGTTTCATCGACCTGCGCGGCATCAAATCGACCCTCGAGGTGCACGAGCAGATCGAGGACGAGCCGTACTTCATGGGGTTCTTCCTGGTGGGCGCCTACCAGGAGATCCTCGGGGACATGCACAACCTCTTCGGGGATACCAACGTCGTGCACGTGGACCTCGACGACCAAGGCCGTCCGAAACTGACCCACGTCGTCCGCGGCGACCGCGTGCGGGAGGTGCTGGAGTACGTCGACTACTCCGAGACCGAACTCCTGCGCCAACTGCGCGGGCACGTCGAGGACGCCCTCAACGCGGGGCGACTGACCCTCGAAGAATCGGCCCTCTTCTGGGAGCGCTACGAAAACGCCCTCGCGAGCTACACCTATCTCGCGCCACGGGTCCCCATGCCGGGCGCTGGGGCGGCTTCACCGGCATTGAAGCGTCCGTCGAGACCCGCCACCGAAACATCCGCGGAGCGATCCGCCCCCCTCAGCTGATTCACAGCGCAAAATAGTCCCATGCCCAAGACCCAAGCCGGCTCCCGCCTCCTCCTCTCCATCGAAATCCTGGACGAAGAGGGCGAGACCATCGAAGCGACCCCCGACGACGAGCCCTTTGAATTGACCCTCGGCCAGGGGGAATTGCCCCCCACCGTCGAGGACGCCCTGCTCGGCCTCGAGGTCGGGGCCTCGATCGAGACCACCTGCGCCGAAGGCGAGGCCTTCGGCCCCGCGAGCCCCGAGGCGATCGTGTCGGTGCCCCTCGAAGAGTTCCCCGAAGACCTCGAGCTCATCAAGGGCGAGCTGATCGCCGTCAACGTCGAAGACGACGAAGGCGAGATCTCCGAGATGCCCGCCGTCATCATGGAGGTCAACCCAGATGGCGTCATCCTCGACGCCAACCACCCCCTTGCGGGCAAAGCAGCGACCTTCCGTGTGAAGGTCGAAGACGTCCTGTCCTGAGGCGCGCCCGGGGCTTCTGGACGTCGCTGGGGCTGGGAGGCGTGCCGCCGAGCTTCACCGCACTAGCGCACCTCGAGTTCCTGGCCTTCCTCGACCGTTACGATCCGGACCGCCAGGGGCTCTTCGCCGCGTGCCACCCTCAGCTCGAACCGCCACTCCGCAGGCTTCAACGCGGTCAATCGAAGGGTGTCTTCATCAGTGCTGTAGTTCCAGCTCCCGAACCAGGCGGCATTTTCGTCCGTGCGGTAGGACGCACGCAAGAACCACTCGCCCTCCGAAGCGTCGGGTCGCGCCACTTTGACGGCGCTTCCCTGGGCGAGCTCAACGAAGACCGTCGCAGTCTGGCCTGGGAGGCATTCGGCCATCCCCTCAAAGGGCGCAAGGCTGCCTGACGCCCAGCCCTCTGACACCCGTAGCTCGACCTTGCCGCTCGGGAGCTCGATGCGATAGCGGCCGTTCTCGAGTCGGACGGCCCGATCACTAGCCTTGGTGGTGGTGCCATCGGGCCGACGCGATAGCCACTCGACGCCAAGGCTCCCGCTGAACGGCGCTCCGGAGACCCCGTACCTCACGTCGAGTTCGATGGCGGAGTCGCGCCGCCACATCGACCCCTTGGCCTCGCCTGTCAAAGCGGGAGCCCCGAAGTCCACGAACACCTGGGACGCCTGCTTCCGGCGACTTCCACGGACTTGCGGCTCGGCGGACCACTCCTTCTCTTCGCCGCCGACCCTCGCCGTGCCGTAGAAGCGTGCCGTGCGTACCTTGGCCATGTCGATCCGGGGGTCTGCATCCTCCATAAGAGAGAACGTGGCGGAGCCGGACCCGCTTCCCACCCACTGTCCCGTATCGATCGTGCCGCCACCTTCTAGCTCAACCTCGACGCGGAATGTCGCCCGAAGTTCCGGCCGACGCTCCGGCTTGAGGTTGCGGGCGTCGACCCCCTCGACCATGGCGATCACGCGGATCCCGAAGCGCTCCTCCGCGACCCACGTCACGCCGGAATCCCCGGCCCGACCACCGGTAGGCTCAACGATCACCCAACCCGGATCGAGCGATCGAACCGTGTAGGTTCCCGCCGCGAGCCCGCTGAATTCGACGTCACCCCGGTTGCCACTCAGGGCAAGCGACTGGTGATAGGGAGAATCGGGCCCCGCGAGATTCCGGGCGTTGCCGCGGCGCAGGACCCGGCTTGGACTGACGTGATTGCCCCCGGGGAAGTTCCCGTGGGCGAGCAGCCGCAGGCCAGGGATACCGCGGCCCTCGCGATCCGTGACCCGGCCCTGTAGGGAGTCTCCGCGGCGGAGGACGATCTCTAGATCGAACTCACAGACTGGCACGTCCGTGATCGTCTGGCGCAGGAATCCGTTGGCTACGACCCCCATGGCAAAGGCGCCGTCGCGATCCTCCAGCCAGCTCCCGAGCGCCGCGGGGTCGAACGTGAACTCTCCCCTCAGTTGCGACTCGGTCCTCAGGTCTCCTGAAGCCTCCGCCCGTGCCGAATCGGGGCCCAGCTCCATCAGGTAGAGCACGGCTCCTTCGATGGGCATTCCCCCATCGTCGACCACTGTGCCAGCGAGCCACGGGCCCTTCGCTTGGGCGGGCTCAGACCCGTCGGCGGCAGCGCCCGCAGTCTCTCGCTGTTCAGTTGCCGGAGATTCGAGCCCGCGGCCCGGGGGCCCGGACGCATCGGACGACCCGGGCTCCACGATCACGAGCTCTGATCCATCCATTCGCTCGAGGTCCGTCGAGGAGCCCGGCGCCGCGGGACGCTGAAAGACGAACCAGCCGAGCACGCAGAGGGCGAGAGCAGCGGTTGAGAGGAGGGCTTTCATGGGGAGTACTGCTGAGGAGAGGGTCAGGGGCACAGCGCCGAGGAGACCAGCGGGGGCTGTCCCCGGGAGGAGCCGTTCGGGCAACGAGATCAGGGGCACGAGACTGAGCATCCAGCCCTCGCCTTCCCGGGCGGATCGGCCGCCTCGGCGCTCAAGCTCCTTACGCATGAGCTCCAAGCCCCGCCGCAATCGCCAGCGCGTGGTGTCTGGCTTCTCCCCCGAATGGCGGGCGATCTCCTTGATGGAATGACCCGCGAGGAAGTGTTCAAGGATCGTGCGGCGGTACGGTTCTGGAACTGTCTCTTATACACATCTGACGCTGCCGACGATATGCAGTGT
>CAJXRJ010000629.1 GCA_913058555.1 uncultured bacterium | reverse complement strand
CGCTTGGCTTTCCCTGGTTCACGCGGCCTGTCCGTGTCAAATCCGTATCGCTCCCGCCGATCTGTCACGTCGACAGGATCTGTGGATAGGCCCGTTGGCCCCGGCCGGCCTGCTTGGGGAGCCAGGGAGTGAGCCCGGACGTGACTTCAGGAGTAGCTCACGACCTCGTACTCGATGCCTTCGCGGTCATCGAAATAGAACCGACTTCCCGGCTCGTAGGTTTGGTGGGAGTGCGGGCTGAGGCCGGCGGCGACCACGCGCTTTTCGATCTCCTCGAGGTTGTCGACCACAACGGCCACGTGGTTGACCGCCCCCCGGGTCCGGTAGCTGCTTTCGACGTCCGCCGGTTGGGCACTGGCGGAATAGAAGGCGACGTAGGACCGTTGGCCGCCAACGTGAACGGTACGCCCATCGTCCATCGACGGACCGCTCCAGCGGATCCTCCAGTTGAAGATCTCGGTGAGGGTCTGGGCCGCTGCATCGGGGTCAGAAACGGTGAGGTTGACGTGCTCTAGGTAGATCTCGGTCATCTTGAACTCCTTGGTTCAGGAACTGGAACGGGGTGAGCCCTTCCCGTAGGACTTCAAGTAAGGTTGAACTCTAGGCCTAGAACATGAGAAAAGTGAAAGAGCCCCAGCTGACCATCGGCGACCTCTCTGAGCGCACCGGGGTGGCGACCTCCGCGATCCGCTTCTACGAGACCAAGGGGCTGCTCACGTCCACGCGGTCTTCGGGCGGACAGCGCCGCTACGCCCGCTCCGACATTCGCCGAGTGTCGTTCATCCTGATCGCCCAGCGGCTTGGTTTCACGCTGCACTCGATCCTGGAGAGCTTCAGGTCGCTCCCTGACAGCCGGACGCCAACCAAGCGCAACTGGGAGCGGCTGAGTCAGGACTTCAGGTTGCAGATCGAAGAGAGAATCCTGGGGCTGACCGACCTCAGGGATCGCCTGACGTCGTGCATCGGGTGCGGGTGCCTATCGCTCAAGAGCTGCCAGATCTACAACAGCAATGATCGCGCCCAAGACCTTGGTGAGGGGCCTCGATATCTGCTGGGGGACTCGCCAAGCGACCTCCCGTAAGCACGCGTCCGTGCCTGCACCGCGGGCCGATCGGGACGTGATGGCTGCGGCCCAGGACCCCTCCCAGCGTTGCCGTATGCTGTCTGGAGACAGCATTTTGAACCATGAACTTAACGACGCGACTCTCCCTTTCGCTCTTCACGTCGCTATTCGCCTCGGCGTGCGCGGTATCCCCTGCTGGCTCACCTGGGGCTAAGGCGCCTGGTCCGCCCAACCCCACTGAGCTCGATGCCGTCGTCCGGCAGGCGATGGCGGCCATGGACGTCCCGGGGCTTGCGTTGGCGATCGTCGACCGAGATGGGTTCGTCCTGACGAAGGGCTACGGCGTTCGACGACTCGGATCCCCGGGGCAAGTGGACGCCGACACTCTGTTCGATATCGCATCGATCACCAAGCCATTCACGGCGACCGCTGCGGCCATGCTCGTGGACGAAGGACGGCTCCGTTGGGATACGAAGGTCCAAGATCACTTGCCGAACTTCAAGCTCGGCGACGAGTACGTGTCCGGGGAGTTCCAGCTCGCGGACGCACTTTCGCACCGCGGCGGGTTCTTCGACAATTACTTCTACGATCTGCGTCCGACGATGGATCGACCGGAGTTCTACGAGCGGCTCGGCCACTCCCTAAGCGTGCACCCCTTCCGCACGGCGTTTCACTACAACAACGCAGTGTTCGCGCTGGTGGGGGACGTGGTTGCGGCGGTGACTGGGGAGTCCTGGGACATCGCCGTTGACGAGCGCATCCTGGCGCCCCTCGGCATGGACGCAACAGTCACGCGCCGCGCCGACGCGCTGCACATTGAGAACCGCGCCGTGCCGCACCACCTGCAACGGGACGGCATGGCTCCACTGCCCCCGTCACCGACGCGCATTGCCGACGCCATTCCATCTACGGGTGCCATCTTGTCGTCGGCGAGCGACATGGCGAAGTGGTGCCGCTTCCAGCTTCGCGCGGGTACACCGGGGAGCACGCCAGCAATTGCCCCGGAGACGGTGCAAGCCATGCGCCGGTTGCACGTCAGCGGCACCTTTGGTTGGTTTTCAAAGTGGGGATATGGCCGGCAGCGCGCAGGTTACGGGCTGGGGTGGATGTTGCTTGACTACCGCGATGACGCGGACCAGCACGTCGCCCACGGTGGAGCGACGCCGGGCATGCAAGCCTGGATGGTGCTGTCACCGAAGCATGGCTATGCCATCGCGATGATGTCGAACGGCGGTTGGGCTGGCGACAGCGTGCACTTCGCGATCGCGAACTGGATTCACGATCACTACCTCGGCCTTGAGCCTGTCGACTGGGCCGGCGATCGGCTCGCAGCTCACCGTGCGGAGTTTGACTCGAGGCTGGCGAAGGAAGGCCCGAAGCGAGCCCAGGATCCCACGAGGCCGCCGAGCCTGCCGATCGCACAATACGTTGGGACCTTCGACCATGGGATGTACGGGCCGATGGTCATTACGCTCCAAGATGGCGCGCTCGCGGTGCGCATGGGCGTGCTGGCCGCGACCGCGGTGCCCTGGGGCGGCGACACCTTCCATCTGGACTGGGACAACCCCGATGGGCCGAACGGCATGATGACGTTCGATGTGAGCGAGGGCAGAATCATCGGGATGACCTACGACGAAGGGACTCCCTTCTCGTTCACCGTTCGCGCCGCCCCTCGGTGACTCGCCGACTGTTTGGAGCTTCCTTCTAGCCATCCTGGACCGCTGTGCCTCACCAAGGGAGCGCCGTGTACGCATAGGGCGACTTGGACGCCTGCTAACCCCGCGGACTTCAGCATCTGCGGACGCGGTGGGTTGAGCTGCTTGTTGGAGGGGCTCTCCGAGCTGATGAGGCGCGCTATGGCAATGGCTCTGCCTGACGAGACCCATCGGGCGCGGCCAAGGCACCGGCCAGGTCCAGAGTTCCGGCGTCGCCACTAGCAATCTCACAACAGGCGGAGCAGTCACCGTCGAGCAACGCCCGTCGAGCCGCACTAGCGCTCAAGTTAGATCTTGAGCGACGAGAGACAGCTGTCGGCCGTGCTGGCGGCGGCTGTCCCTGAAAACTGCTGCGGAGCATGGGGGCGTCCAGTGTGAGCTCCCACCCTTTGGCCCCTACTCATCCAACCACCTCGATGCGAAGGCCGTCTGGGTCTCGGATCACGAAGTGGGTTGCGCCGGGCCTCCACGGCCTCTCAAACGCGACGTGGCACGCTGCCAAATGCTGGGCGGCGCCTTCGAGATCGTCTGTGTGCAGGTCGAAGCTGACCTCCGCGCGTTCCCCATAAGGGGCCTCGAAGGCGGGAGCCGAAGCGAGTGGCAACAGCAGCAGGTACCGATCGCCTAGAGCAAGGCGGATTGCTCCGTCTTCCACCTCGACGAATCGGTAACCGAGCGCGTCGCGGTAGAACGCGAGGCTTCGATCAATCTCCGTGCAGATCACGTTCGTTTCGCCTGGAGTGAACGGCATGGGAACAGTATTCGGTCGATCAGCGCCCAGCGAAAGAAACTCTCGTGTTTGGAACAGCGAGGAGGGACGCCTGGCACCTTAGAGAGCATCGAGATCGCCGTCGCGGTCATAGAATTCGTGGCCCGTTGACGCGCTGATCGATCCCCATGCTGGCTGCCGAGTTTGGGAAGGCACTTCCGAGTCCTGTCGCACTCTGTATCACCTGGCGGGTGTAGTTGTTACGAACTTATGATTCGCTGGCGCGCCTCGACCGTGCATCGTTCCGTCGAGATCCCAGATAGGGCGCACTCGTGCCAGCCCAGTTTCAATGGGCGCATCTACGTGGGCTCGACTCCAGTCACTCGAGCCGTATCCGAAGGACGGCGCCGTCGACTACAGTGATCGGCTCGTCGTAGCAGGTGCCCCTGTCTTGGACGTATCCCCGATGACCTCGGATCCTGTAGGTGCCCTTTGGCAAGGGCTGCGAGTAAGTCGCTCGGCCCTTGGGCCACCACCAGTTCGTGGTGCAGCCGCCGTTCCTATTGGGCTTCGCCCAGGCAAGCGGCGCGCTCCTGCCATCCGGCGCCACGAGCTCCAGGTACACGCTGCCGTCGCCCTCCGCGACGTCGATCAGAACCCGCCCCCCCTCGCCAACGTCGAGGGGCACCGTCACGGACCGGCCTGCGAAGACCTCGACGTCCCGTTGCGCCGCCCCGTGGAGCGCCCCCGACTGATGGCTGGGCCGCGCGAGTTCTGCCCTCGAAACGATCCGGTAGCGTCCCATTGGCACGTCGAATCGAACGCGAGCGAGGCTGCCGCCTGTCGCCTCGAGCAGGACCAGCCCGGAGGGCAGGTGCTCTAGCTGGAGGGCGCTATCCGGCGAATCGCCGTGGTCGATCTGGAGGCTGTCTCTTATACACATCTCCGAGCCCACGAGACTAGGCATGATCT
>CAJXRJ010000628.1 GCA_913058555.1 uncultured bacterium | reverse complement strand
GTCGGCAGCGTCAGATGTGTATAAGAGACAGATAGTGGTCACCCCCGCCGGCGAGGTTTGGATGTGCCTTGGGAACCGGATCCATCGCATCGCCCATCCCAGCGGCGCAGCGGTTCGGGGCGACGGCATCGCCTTGCCCCCGGGGAAGATCCGCTCGCTCGCTTTCCAGGGCGGCTCCATCGTTGGCGCAAGGATGGGCGAGCTGGTGCGCCTCCTCCCCGAAGAAGGCCGTTGGCAGTCGACGGCGGACCTTGGTCGAGCTCATCCACGAGCCCTGCGGCGGGGCGACGGGGGAGAGCTCTGGGTCAGCACCTACGGAGACGGTCTATTCCGACTCGCCTTGGACGGAACCCTCGACCATTGGACCCGCAAGGATGGGCTACCCGACCCGTTCCTCGGTTGGATCGGTCCAGTGGATGAGCATGGGCACTTGTGGTTGAACTCCAACTCGGGCGTGCTGCGATTGTCGGTGGCGTCGCTCGACGCCTATGCCCGCGGGGACATCGAGTCGATTGAGTCGTGCACGTTCCGCGCCCCCGAAACAAACGGACCGGGGGGAGCGGAACTCCCGGGCGGGCGCTTCGCCTTGCCGACACTGGAGGGCCTGGCGATTTTCGACCGCTCGGCGGTGGCGCCCCGCTCCCAGGCGCCAGGGATTCAGATCCTGGGTACTTTCGTCGACGGGGAGCCTGCGAGTGAAGCGGCACCTCCGGCCGGGCGAGCAACGCTCCGCTTTGATTTCTCGGCACCGATCTATCCGACCGATGATGGCGCCCGGTTCCAGCACCGGCTGCTCGGCCTTGACGAGACTTGGCATGAGGCGGGCGAAGAGCGTTATGCGCGGTTTCCCGAGTTGCCTTCCGGTGAGTATGTCTTTGAAGTGCGCACCCGCGTGCCGACGGGGAACTGGTCGCCGCCCGCAAGATCCGCGGCTGTCACAATCGAGCCGCTCTGGTATGAACGCACCAGCATCCGAGTGTTGGTGCTCGCGATTCTCATGATGGCCGTCTGGGGCTTGATCGCGCTGCGCACGAGGTCGCTCGCGCAACGGAACCGTGCCCTGCAGTCCGAAATCGACCAGCGTCTCCGGGCCGAGTCCAACTTGCGTTCGAGCGAGGCCCGTTTTCGGCACCTCTTTCACACGGCCCCTTCTGCCATCATTTCATGGGCCCCGAACGGTCAGCTCCTCGATCGCAACGCCCGCGCTGACGAGCTGTTCCGGTGGTCGGAGACAGAATGGGCAAGCCGTGCCCCGTGGGAGCACTTCGAGGATCCGGAGCTGGGGCAGAGTCTCTTCGTCGGGGTATTGGAATCCAAGCGTGACCTTTCCACGATCGCGTCCACCGTGTCGTCGAACGATCCGCCGCGGCGTTGCAGTTGGCACCTGGCGCCGACCCTGGACGCCGATGGGAGGATCGTGTCGGTGATCGCGCTCGTGATCGACTTCTCCCGGAGAGATCGTGATGCAAAGAGCATGGCGGAGCTCCGGACGAGCCTTGTCAAGGCCGAGGAGTCGGAGCGCAGCCGGATTGCCCGCGAGCTACACGACGACCTGTCCCAGCGCTTGGCGGCCCTGGCATTCGAGGCCCACCTAGCGGATCGATCCATCGAAGAGCCAGAAGGGGCAGATAGCAAGAAACTGCGCTCCTTCCAGGTCGAGATTGAGAGCATCGCGCGGGACGTGCATGGCCTCTCGCGTCAGCTCCACCCCGCGATTGTGGACGACCTGGGACTGCTGGCTGCGCTGGAGTCGGAGTGCGCGCGCCGCAGTCGGCGGGGAAAGGTCCGCGCCCATTTGGCGATCCAGGCTGGGATGGAAGACCCTCCGCGGGACACTGCGCTCGCTCTCTTCCGGATCGCCCAAGAGGCCATGCGCAACGCCGAACGTCATGGCCAGGCCACAGAGATCTGGGTGACGGTGAGCCAGCGCAAGGACCGCATGGAGCTGGACGTCCGTGACAACGGCGTGGGCTTCGACGGCGATGCCATCCCGCTTGGGGGGATCGGATTGAAGAGCATGCGGGAGCGAGCACGCCTCGCCGGCGGCGATCTTTTCGTCGACACCGAGCCTGGGGAGGGAGTCCGCGTCATCGCTCAAGTGCCCGTCGCTATGGCGAAACCAGCGGCAGATCGTGGACTGGATCGCGAAGTCGATGCGGCGCCCGCTTAGGGACCGATGCCATTTCCCTTGGACGGCGCTGCCTCGGCTGGGGCGGGCTACGCGGCGTGGTGACCTTGGGCGGCACCCCTGCGCCGTCGATCGATCGCGCCCGCGATGACCGTGCCCACGACGAATCCTCCGGCGGACTCAAGGCGGTCGATCCCGTGGAAGGCGTCGGGGTCTTCTTCGGTGGTGACCACCATCATGCCGTCCAGGGAGGGCGCAGCGCCCTCGGCGTCGGGGCGTGCATGGATCGCGGGGAGGTCGATGAGGACGGCGTCGTAGACCTCGGAAACCTCCCGGCAGAAGTGCGCAAACATGTCGCTGGCGAGGAGATCGCCGGAGACGACCGCCGAGCTGCCTGCGTCCAAGAAGTCGAGGGTCGGGAACCCCGAGGGGCGCGCGGCATCGCTCCAGTGGGCGGTCCCGTCGAGGCACTCCGCAAGGCCACTCTTGGGCCGCGGGCCATGGCCAAGACTCTGGCCCGCGAAGCTCTCCCACAGGCCGTCGCCTAGGTCGGCCATGTCTTCGAGCCCCGCCGCGTCGATGGCGCGGGCAAGGGATGGGGCGCAGAGGTTCGCGTCCACGAGCAGGACCCGTTCCCCGAGCTGGGCTCGGGCCATCGCGAGGTTGACGGCCACCGTCGACGTGCCCGTGCCGGATTCCCCTGACACAAGACCCATGGTCTTCAATGGGCGCCCGTTGCGCCCAGCGAGGCGGCGCACGCGGGCCCGGAGTCCGCGGAACATCTGGGCGCCCTCGGACTCTGGGTCCTCCATCAAAGGCAGCCAGAGGGTCCCCGCGCCGGCGGCTTCGCGCATGAGTTTGATCGTGCGAGGGACACCGTTCCGGGGGCCGGTGACCGCAACCGTGCCGAGCAGGCCCGAGGTTGAATGGGGTTGGACACCCTGGGGCCCCGCTCCACGGTGGAGGGACTCCCCATGCAGCCAGGCCCAGAGAAGGGCGACGATCGCCCCGAGCATCAGCCCCGCCACCAAGCCGAAGCTCGTACTGGGCTTGAATCGTCCGCGAGGGAGACTCGGGGCATCGATCAGGTGCACCGAGGACTCCACACCCGCGGCCGCGATGCGCGCATTCTCCACGTCGCGCATCAACTCTGCGACGACTCGGCCCATCTCTTCGCGCTCCGGCGCGCTGCGGGCCAGTTCGCGCTCCGCAAGGGCGATGGACTGAATGCGAGTACGAAGTCGAAGCTTTTCGCGGCGGGCCGAGGTCTCTTTCGATTCGAGCCCCTTCACGAAAGCCTCGAAGGCCAAACGAATCTCGGCGTTGATCTGCGCGACGGAGGCCCGGATCAGGCGTGCTTCGGACTCTGGGTAGCTGTCGAAGAGGTCGCGCCAGAAGGCCGCGTTGCGCTTCTTGGCGGCCGCGCTCTTGTCGAGCCCCGCGAGCTGGGAGCGCAGGCCCCCGAGGATGCGCGAGCGGTAGTCGCTCACCTGCGCCTCGGCGAAGTCGAGGGGGGCGTACCCCTCTTTGAATTCAGCGCCCAAGCGGGCCACTTCGGCCCGCGCTTCTTCCATGCCGTCAAGCCAAAGCCGGACGCTTCGATCGACGGAGACGGAGCCCTCCCTGGCAAGGTCGCCACCAAGCCGGCTAATGGGGCCGTCCTCGCCCGCCTCTAGACCTTCGATGATGTCGCGGAGATCCGAGCGGAGCACGTCGAAGCGCTGGGCTTCCAACATGTAGTCGTCCGCCTTGAGGAGCAGCGTCCGGCGGTAGCCGGTATCCGTGGAGCCGCGTTCCACGGACCGCAGCCGGGTCTCTTCTTCGCCGAGCGTTGTGAGTAGTGAGGAGATCTCCGCGGGCACGGCCGCCGGGAACCCTGAGAGCGCCGTGCGCACGGACGCGCCGCCCTCCATGGTGAGGAGTGCCTTCTCCGCGGCCATGCGTTCCGTGCGCGTCCTACGGTAAAGGTCGTCCCAGACGCCCTCGCGCTCGGCGAGTTCCGCGGTGGCGGCGTCGGCGGAGATCACGTCGGGGCTTTCCACGAGGCGTTCGGCCCGCTCTGCTTCGAGCTCGGCGTGGCAAGCGGTCACGTCCTGGCGGCTTTTCTTCAGGATGCTCATGACGTCGAACGCCGAACAGCCTCCGAGCCCCATCAGCAGCATTTCCATGGGGCGCGGGCCCAGGTTCTCACCGCCGTGGTCTGGCGGGCCATCAAGCTGCACGCTGTGGCCACTGCCGCTGGTGGCTTTGAAACTGGCGTTGCCGGTCCAGTCTACGGTTGCTTTCATGGGACGACTCTCCGTTGCTGTCTCTTATACACATCTGACGCTGCCGACGATATGCAGTGTGTAGAT
>CAJXRJ010000627.1 GCA_913058555.1 uncultured bacterium | reverse complement strand
CCTCGTCGGAAACGGTAAGGAGCCCCCCCTCGTCCAGGCAGCCCACCAGGAATCGGATCCAGCTGCTGAGCTCCGGTCCGAGCTCCATGGAGGCGAGCTGCTGCTCGATCTGGTCGCTCAACGACATCTCCGGGCCGGGCTGGGCCTGGAGCAGGGCGTAGTGGTCTTCAGTGGCTTTCGAACGGGCCGCAGAGGACCTTCCAGGGCCTTGGTCCCAATGGGAATCAGCACCGGCTGCCCCCTCGGGCGGCTCCACCACCAAGGCCTCGTTGGATTCGGCCTGGGCTGAAAGCCAGCCGTCGAGGTCCATGGCCGGCAGCGTCAGCACCTCGATCGACTGGAGCATCCGCGGTGCCAGGATCATCTCCTGGCGCTGCTTCATTCCCTGCGAGAGGCGCGTCCCTAGTCCTAACTTTGCCATCGGGCTAGCTATCGGCACGGGAATCGAATTCCAGGAGGCCCGACCGATGTCGCATTGCAAATTCCTGCAACTTTGGGCCCCCGCGACGGTCCTGGGGGCCGGACGGGCCCCTTCGCAACGCCCCTCCCTCGGACCTACGGACTAGGCCGCCTGCTCGCTCGAGCTCACGCGGAGCCAGCGGGCGCAGGTTTCGATCAGCGCGAGGCGGTCGATCGGTTTGGTGGCGTAATCGTCGCAACCCGCCTCGATGCACCGGGCCCGATCCTCGGCCATTGCGTGGGCCGTGAGGGCGATGATCGGGGTCTTCCGCCCACGCCGACGGAGATCCGCTGCGAGCGTGTATCCGTCCATCACCGGCATTTGCATGTCCGTCAAGATGATCTGGTAGGCGGCGTCGCCATCCGGATGAGCAGCGATCATCTCCAGGGCTTCCACCCCGTGACTCGCAATGTCGACGGTGGCGCCGGCGCCCCTGAGGATCGATGCGATGAGGCGTTGGTTAACGACCCCATCCTCCACCAGGAGGACCCGGGCCTCAAGCTTGGCCGAGGGATCCGTAACCACCAAAGGACGCGCATTCTCAGAGCTCAGATCTGAGCCGGAGAGCCGCCCTGCCCCCTCCGCGGCCCGGCAGCCCAGCTCCACGACAAACGTCGACCCCACCCCAAGTTCCGTTTGCTCAAGGCGCACGTCACCCCCCATCAGCGCCGCGAGGCGCCGCGAGATCACGAGCCCAAGGCCAGACCCACCGAAGCGGCGGGTGACGGAACTGTCCCCCTGCACAAACTGCCGGAAAAGGCGCCCTGCTTGATCGGCGGTCATGCCATGCCCCGTGTCCTCGACCTCGAACACCAGCCGGCCCGAATCGGCGTCGGCTCGCATTCGCAGCTCGACGGTTCCGATGTCCGTGAACTTGGCCGCGTTGCCGAGGATGTTCACCAGGATCTGGCGCATACGCACCTCATCGCAGAGCACATGGGATGGCACATCGCCCTCGATGGTCACCCGAAGCGAGACCGCCTTCTCCACCGTTCGCGGGCGGATCATGCCGACGACGTCCAGGATCAGCGCCGCCAGGTCGACCTCCGTTTCCTCTAGTTGAATCCGGTCCGCCTCGATCTTCGACAGGTCGAGAATGTCGTTGATGAGCGAGATCAGATGGCTGCCGGATTGGTGAATCGTCCCGAGCATCTCACGCGTGCGCTCCTCGTCATCGAGCTCCTCCTGGCCCGAGAGCATGAGATCTGCGTACCCGAGAATCGCCGTCAATGGCGTCCGGATCTCGTGGCTCATGTTGGCGAGGAACTCGCTCTTCGAGCGGTTGGCGGCCTCTGCCGCGTCCCGGAGTCGCTCTGTCTCCAATCGCGCCTCGATCTCGGCGGTTTGGTCGATCTCAATGCCCACCATGCGCGTCGGATTGCCGGCCTCGTCGAACTCGAGGGCTTTGCCACGGGACAGGATCCACCGGATCTCCCCGTCGGGCCGTCGCTTGCGAAAGGTGCTTTCGTAGAAGGTGTTCTCGCCGGCGAAGTGAGCCTCGACCGCCGCGAGAGCCCCAGGTAGGTCCTCCTCGTGAACGGCATTGGCCCAGTCGTCCGTGTTGCCCTGAAGCGCATCGCGGGTCAGCCCACTGATGTCAATCCAGCAGTCGTTGACGATCAAATCCCCGCTCTGGGGATTCCAGTCCCAGATGCCTATCGATCCGCCCGCAAAGGCCAGTTCGAATCGCTCGGCCTCAATGCGGGCGGCCTGGGAAATGCGCTCGATCTCCGCCTCCGCCTCCTTCTGCGCCGTCATGTCCACGAAGACCCCCCGGAGCAGTGGCCCCTTGCCCGGGCGCTGGAGGACCTTCACCAAGTCCCGAATCCAGACGACGCTGCCGTCGGCACAGTACATCCGGTACACCAGCTCGTGGTCTAACCCCTTCTCCGTGGAGAGCTGACAGGAATGCTGAGTGCTCTCACAGTCCTCGCTGTGGAGGATCTCCCAAAAGAAGCCCTCCCGATACCATTCCGCAAGGTCGTAGCCGAAGCGACGGACCTGGGGTGAGACGTACACGAACCTGGCCTCCTCGGGCTCGAACTCCCACGTGACGACGTCGGTTTCCTCGAGGAGATGGCGCATCCGGGTCAATTCTTCTGCCCGGGCCGTCTCAAACGCAGCGTCGTGGACGCTCCTGGAGCCCTTGCTCTTATCAAAGGCAGCCAAACCGACCGAGACGGCGACACCCAATGCGAAGGCCAATGGCACCCCTAGCCCCGCGTCCATGGCGGCTAACGCAATCGCCACCCCCACCGGACCTGACAGCCAAACGCCGCGCCAGCGTGAACCGACAGGAGTGCCTTTAGACTCCGGAGGTCCCTGATTCACACTGCCGTTTGCCTGCATGGGATGGGAATCGGTTTCCCAGGGCCGGAGCCTTGATGTGCTCCCCCAAGAACCTCCCGCGCCGGCCCGTGCGTGTTGACAGCTGTCCCAACATGGAGCCGATCCTGTGCGCCATGGCCCTGACCTGGAGGATCCGCCCGATACCAAGCGATTGGCGTCGAAGCCTCGCCCAGCTAATCCTTCCAGCGCGCGGCTTCTTCCGGCTTGCCCCAAGCCCCGTAGACCTGGACCAGGAGCTCCCTGACCCGCGCCTTTTCCCGATCGGCCGCCTCCGCGTCGCTGCGCAGGAACCCGTCGACCTGGAGCAGCTGCTTCACCGCCTCGCCGTGCTGGCCTGCGGCACTGAGCGTTCGGGCATAGTTGGAACGGAAGGGAAACATGATGAGGCGGTTGCCCGGAAGCCCCGTCTGCGCGAGGTCGATGTTCAGTCGCGCGAGGGCCACGGCGTCTGCGTGACGCCCAACTTTCATCAACAGGACCGCCAAGCTGTTTCGACTGATGAGCGTCTGCCGATGGTCCTCCCCCGCGAGCCCTTCTAGCTGCTCCACGACGGACTCCGAAACAACAAGGGCCTCGTTCTCGCGACCCAGGCGCTCGTACGCGTTCGCGAGGGTCATCCGACTCTGCAAAAGCATCATCGGGTTGGATTCGTCACGGCTCCGCTCAAGAATCTCCACGCACGGCGTGATCGCTTCGAGGGCGTCTTCAAAGCGCTCAAGATAGAGCAGCGTGACGGCCAAGTTGTTGCGAACGATGAGCGTCTCGACGTGCTCCGGTCCAAAGGCCTCTTCGCTACCGCTCAAGAGGTCGCGGCGGATTGCCAAAGCGTCCTCCAAACGGCCCAGCTGCTCGAGCACCGTCGCGCGGGTCGTCCGCAGGGCCAGGGTTTTCGGGTGGGCGTGTCCCCAGACCTGGATGGCAAGGGGCTCAAAGTCCTCGGTGAGCTGGTCTGCCTTCGCCCATTCGCCGAGGGATGCGGCGCACTTTGCGCGGTTCATCGCCTGGGTCAATGCCCGGGGTGACTCGGAAAGGCCGGCCTGCGCCATGGCCTCGACCCCTTCGGCAAGAAGCTCATCGGCCTGCTCGAAGAGCCCCTTCGCCATGAGTGCGTTGGAGTGATTCGTACGCGCCACTTCCACATTGTCTTCGCCCGGTGGATGGTGCTTGAGCCACCCATCAAAGACAGCGCGGGTCAGCTCCACCTGTTCATCCCAATCCCCGAGGGTTGCCGCCCGTGCGGCCCTCAGTTCAAGCGGGCGCATCTGGAGCCAAAGCGGCGGCTCGCCGGCTCCACGGAGCCCCTCCTCGACACGCGCGATGGACCGATCCGCTGCATCGAGATCCCCAAGATCCAAGAGCAGTTCCGCGAGGGAGCCACGCACCTCCAGGGCCTTCAGTTCGTCATCCACCGCGCCGTCGTATCCCCCGATGGCGGCCTCGAGGTGCGCGCGCGCGTCGCTCTGGGCACCAAGGGCACGGAGCGTAGATCCGACGGTTTCGTGCAGGGCTGCCTGCACGACGGGGTCGACCCCCGGTGAATCGAAGAGCTCTCGGCCCGCCGCCGCAACGATGTCGAGCACGAGCACGTCCCTGCCGACATTCTCCGGGTTCGCGCTCGCGAGCAAACGATTCAGGAACTGTCTCTTATACACATCTGACGCTGCCGACGATAT
>CAJXRJ010000626.1 GCA_913058555.1 uncultured bacterium | reverse complement strand
CTCATGTGTAACCCGCGGGTTCAGGACTCGCCGGTCCATCCATGCTCTCTGATCGACCCCAGGTCAGCAGCGCGCCCCCGCGTCAGCCCCCAGCCACTGGGGTGCAGGCGCGGGGGCGCGCTCTTTGGGGCAGCACCAAAATGGCCCTGGGGTGGCCTCGCCAAGGGAGGCCTCTTCGCGGAGGACCCGCGGCGCCGACCCAGGCCCTACTTAGGAGCCCTTGGGTTGACTGGCTCCGGGACCGCTTCGAGCAGCGCGGCGCCGCGCAGGGCTTCCAGTAATCGACCGTTCCCGGGGATCACGGTCAGGCGACAGCGGCCCTTCTTCGCGGTGATGTCCTCCTGAACGGCGCGCGCCTGCCCGAGGGCTGGGGTGTCCTCTTCCCCCACCACGAGGTGAACGGGCATGCCATCCCTGAAGCTTTTGCCCGGCTTGTCCCAACGGGCCCAGGAGCGGCTCGAAATGGTCGTCAAACTGCCGAAGTACTTCCGCGACATCCGAGAGTAAGTCGCCGCTGAACGCGCGCCGTCGGCGTAGCCCAGGGCATGGAACTTCCCGTCGATCGCGTGGTCCTTGCGCACTTGCTTGAGCAGTCCTTCGAGGGCGTGATGCCCCGGATGGTTCTGCCAACCACGCTCAGGAGCGACGAGCACGACGATGATCCAGCCGGCCTTCCGCGCTTCGGTCCCGAGCACCTCGTGCGTGAACCAGTCCGCACAGCGCTCTCGGCCAATTCCGGGAGGGAAGCACACCACGGCGCGGCAGGCTGCGGCCGCGTCGTGACCTTGCGGCAGGAGGACCTCGTACCCACACTCGACGCCGTTGCGTGCCTTGAAGTCGGTGTACTGGCGCTTGGGCGCAAAAGAGACCTTACCTGCGTCCCGCAGGCCGGCGATATCCGTGTCCACGGCCATCGTGTCGTAGTCAAAGAAGCCGGCTGCAAGGGCCGCGTCGAGGGTCTTGCCCCCCTCATCGATCCGCCCGAGCAACGTCTGGGCACACGCCAGGTTGTAGAGCGCTGCCGGCCGGTACTCGGGAAACGCTGAGGCGCGCTCCGAGGCGAGGCACGCCTTCTCGTACTCGCCCAGGTGGTGCCAGGAGTAGCCAAGCTTGTACCAAGCGCCCCCTTGGGCAGGGTCAGCCGCCGTGACCTTGGCGTACCCCGCCGCCGCCTCAGCCCACTTCTCGCGGCCGAATTGGCGATCGGCCTTCGTGAGGTCAGCTTGCAGGTCCGGGGCGAGGAAGAGGAGCGCAAGGGAGGCGAGGGCGGCGAGGTTCATGATCGAGCGGTGGAGGCGGGCGGCTGTCGCGGGGTAGCGAAGGCGGCGCCTCGGGGCGCGCGCCAGTGACCGCCTGATCCCACGGCGCC
Organism: uncultured bacterium; assembly: GCA_913058555.1. Taxonomy (GTDB): domain Bacteria; phylum Planctomycetota; class UBA1135; order UBA1135; genus Saltatorellus. The sequence goes on along the minus strand of CAJXRJ010000626.1, from coordinate 3,124 downwards.
GCCCCATGGACGCACCAATCCACCAAATCATCCGGGGCGGCCGCCACAGGCAGCCATCCACGCGACCGTATCCGCTACGGGGCTACCAGGCCCCTTGGGCTATTGACGGGTGCCCACGATTCCGAACTCAGCCGCAGAGCCCCAGGCCTTGCCGTTGACCTCCGATAGGACCCTGACCTTGACGTACCTCGCGCTCGTCGCCTCGTTCAGATCCAAGGGCTGCGCCTTCCGCGTCTTGACAAAAGTCGTCGCGGCTGCCGGGTCCTCACTAAACCCATCGGGCGACGTGGCGAGGAAGACCTCACAACGGGCGAAGCTCCCGTTCCAGCCCGAGTCTTGCCGAGCGAGATAACGAAATCCGCTGACCATGTGCTCGGCACCGAGGTCGATCAGGAGCTCATGGGGGTGCTCGGCACGTACCTTGGTGAAATCCGTATGCCAGACAGTCTTGGGGTCTCCGTCGATGGCGTATGCCGCGAGACGGTCGTTGCTTTCGCTCTCACTGCTGAAGCTGAGCAGGCTCATGCCCTTGGCAGGTATCAGGTTGGCGTCTTTGATTCGCTCGATCTTGCCCGAGCCTCTCGGGGCCGGGCGATCGGGCGACGTCCCCCATTTGGCCCACCGGTCCCGCTTGTGAAGCACCCTCGCCGGATCGAGGTACGTCCCCGGACGCGCCGGAGCGGACTGCGTCGCCGCAATTGCGGCCAGGCGCTTGATGACTTCTGGGTGCTCGGCAGACACGTCATGGGCCTCGCTCGCGTCGAGTTCGAGGTCGTAGAGCTCCCAGGTCCCTTCGCCTGATTCCAGCACGGCTTGCCAACTCTTCTTGCCTTTGCGGGCCAAGACGCCCTTCCAGCGATCGGCCCTCACGGCGAGCTGCCGGCCGAATTCCCAGTACATGAACGGTGCCGGACCTTGTTCACCCGTACCGAGAAGCGTCGGCAGGACCGAACGACCATCGACATCGCCCGGAACCTCCGCACTGCAGAGCGCTGCGAGCGTCGGTAGCATGTCCGGCTGATAGAACACGAGGTCACTGACCCGCCCGGGAGCGATCTTGCCTGGCCACCGGGCCAAGAATGGAATGCGCAGCCCCCCTTCGTACAGGTTGCCCTTGCCACCGCGGAACTCGACGCCGCTCTCGGGGTCCACGTTCGGGCCAAAGAACCCACGGGGCCGCTCCTTGGAACGAAAGCGGTCCTGCCCGCCGTTATCACCGCTGAACACCACAAGGGTATTGCCCTCGAGGTCGAGCTCCTTCAGCAACGCGAGTACCTGGCCGACGTTGTGGTCGACCATGCTCACCATCGCTGCGTAGTTCTTGATGTCCGGCGCGATGTCCTTCCGCTTCATCCATTCCGATTCGGCGTAGAGCTCCCACGCAGGATCGTCCGCCGGAATGTCATACATCCCGTGGGGCGGCGTGATCGGCAGGTAGCAGAAGAAGGGGAGCTCTTTGTTCTTGCGGATGAACTCGAGCGCCGCGTCCATGATCTCGTAGTGCGAGTATGTATCGCCCTTGCGGCCGCCGACGTTGCCCTTGAGTGCGACCTCCTCGCTGTTGCGAACCAGGTAGGGTGGATAGAACGAGTGCGCGTGCACTTGGTCGTAGTAGCCGAAGAACTCGTCGAACCCATGGGTTTCGGGCACTCCCGTGGACCCCCTTCCCCCACAACCCCACTTGCCGAACCCGCCGGTGGCGTACCCCTGCGCCTTGAGCAGGCTCGCGATGGTTTTCTCGTCCGCTCGTAGCGGAGTCCCACCGTCATTCGCGCGAACCGAGGCGTGACCGGCATGCTTGCCCGTCATGAGGTTGCAGCGCAGGGGAGCACAGACGGGCGCGCCCGCGTAGGCATGGGTGAACCGCACGCCCTCCGCTGCCATCCGGTCGATGTGCGGCGTCTTGATCCAGGGGTTGCCCATGTGGGAAAGCTCGAAGTAGGCGAGCTCATCGGACATGATGTAGACGACGTTAGCAGGCTTCTCCTGCGTCACCGCGCTGGATAAGGGTGCCAGGCACGTACTGAGAAAGACGAGGTACTTGAGTCGCAGCATGGCCCCGGTCTACCACGCGTAGGCCAGCCGCGCATCCCGTAACAAGTACTTGTGTTCGATCCGGACGGCTGGGGCGGTCGTCTGGGCCATGCTGCACCAACAGGTCGCCGACGGACTGCGCGCAGGCCCTTAGGTCCCGGGAATAACGGTACACCCGAGCAGCTCGAGCTGCCCGCAGAGGTAGTGGTCCTCGAGGGGCTCCGCCCGGCAGAGATCGGTGCTGAGGTATTTCTTGTTGGAGTCGCAGAAGATCGTGGCGACAACGGCGTCGTCGCCTTGCTGCTGCGCGACCTGGAGTGCGCCGAGCAAGTTGGCCCCGGAGCTGATGCCGACCGCGAGCCCTAGGCGACGGGCGAGCATCTGGGCCGCGAGAATCGCATCGCCGTCCCAGACGTCGACGATGCCGTCGAGCTGGTCCAGTTCCACGATGGCGGGGACGAACTCGTCCGACACACCTTGGATGCGGTGTTTCCCTACTTTGTTGCCCGTACGCAGCGTGGGAGAGTTGGCTGGCTCGAGGGGGTGGATCTTGACATCGTCGAGCTGCTCGCGGAGATAGGCGCCGACGCCCATGACCGTCCCACCGGTTCCCACGCCCGCCACGAACCCCGTAGGTTCGAGGCGGGCGCTCCGGAGCTGGGCGAGGATCTCGGGCCCGGTCGTCGTTCGATGCGCGTCGACGTTGGCGCGGTTCTGAAACTGCCTCGGAAGGAACACGTTGTCGTGGTCCCGGGCAAAGTCCTCGGCAAGCTGAATGCTCCCCACGAATCCGCCCTCCTCCGGGGAAACGGGGATGACCGTGGCCCCCAGGCTCTCGATCACGAGCACGCGTTCCCGGCTCATCCAGTCCGGCATGAAGATATGAACGTCATGCCCGAGCGCGCGCCCCACGGCCGACAAAGAGATCCCGGTATTGCCACTGGTGGCCTCGACAATCAGGTCGCCTGGCTGGATCAAGTCATTGGCGTACGCGTGCTCCAAGATGCCGAGCGCCATGCGGTCCTTGATGCTCCCGGTAAGGTCTGTCTCTTATACACATCTGACGCTGCCGACGATATGCAGTGTGTAG
>CAJXRJ010000625.1 GCA_913058555.1 uncultured bacterium | reverse complement strand
GGATCTCGAGATTGCGGCCAAGACGCTCGACGGATTGATGCTGGCCTGGAACGAAGGCCATTGGAGACGCAAGGCTGTCACGGACCCGCGGGAAACGGATGGCACGAGGGCCGAAGTGGTCGGCGTGGCGCCGCCGCGGACGATCCTCTTCGCATCCGACGCCGGCGCGCCCGAACGCATTCCCCTGGGCACTTGGTCAGGGAACACCAAGAGCCTTGAAAACCTCTTCCTCAAGCGCCTAGACCGAAACTGGACGGATGAAGAAGCCCAAGGCATCGTGACCCTCCTCGCGGTGTCCGGCACGATCGAAGCCCTGGATGCCCTGGGGCCCGCCCTGAAGCAGAACTCCCGGCGCCTTCGATCCAAGGAGGAGGAGCGCGCGCGTGTCGCCCTGGAAGAAGCCCGCCTTTGGGCCGATGGGGACCCGGGGCTCCTGGCCCTGGCGGAACGACACGCCGGACCCGTCCTTATGTTGATCGACGCCCTACGCGCACGGGAAGAAGGACGCTGGTCTGCGAGCACGACTCTCCTGAAGCGCATGATCGAAGAAGAGCGCGCGTCGCTGCTCGTGATGATTCTCTCCGACGGTGGCAAGCGATGAATGACACAGCACCCATGGACCTAGATGCCGCCGTACAACGCGCCCACCGTGCGGGCCAGGAGCTAGGGCTCCCGGCTCCGGATGCGCTGATGGCGCCGAGCACAGGGGCTCTCGCGATCGCAGAGTCCCTGGAGAACGCCAAAGCCCTGACCCTCTCGGACGTGGACGGTGTGCCCGCCCGTTGGGCCCGCACCGGCAGCCGCCTGTTCGCGGGCACCCTCGGGGGCGCCACGCTCTGGATCGTGGAGGACGCCGATGAGTTCGGTCCCATGGAAGGCGACCTCCCCTGGGAGCGTGCCTTCCCCGTCTGGTGGGCCGCCGCGGCCGGGGCGGTTCTATTCCTCCACACGTCCGCGGGCACGTCCCTGAAAAAGGACGGCACCGGAGCCGCCGCGATTGCACCCGGGACCTTCGTTCGCCTCAGCGATCACATCAACCTCTCGGGCTCGTCGCCGCTCTCCGGCCTTGGCGAAAGCCGCCTTGGGCCTCTCTTTCCCGATCAAACCCGCGTCCACAACCCGAAGCTCGGGGAGCTGGCCGATGCATGCGCCGCGGAACGTGGCGTACCTTTCGGAACGGCGGTCGCCGCCTGCACCCTTGGACCCGCGCTCTCGACCCCCGCCGAGCTCCGCTGGTACGCCGCCGCGGGCGCCGACGTTGCCGTGCAGAGACTCGCGGATCCGATGATCGCCGCCGCCCACGCGGGGCTTTCCACTCTCGCCATTTGCGCCGTGACAGACTCCGCGGATGAAAGCCCGGCGGTGCCCACGCTGATCGAGCGAGCCGCCGCCGCCGCGCCGGTGCTGGACGGGCTCATGGTGGACATCGCGGCCCGCCTCATGCCACTCATCTTGGCCCATCGCGACGCGCCAGGCCTATGACCCCCCGAGACCCCTCACGCCTCGCCGTCTTCGTGTCGGGGACCGGGCGCCATTTGCAGAACCTCTGCCGCCTCGAAGCGGAGGGTTCCTTCGGGGCGAAAGTCGTGCTTTGCATCTCGAACAAGCCGGGCGTGGGCGCCCTGGAGCACGCCTCAAACGCCGGCGTCCCATCCCTCGTCATGGAACCTACCCCTGGCGAAGGCACCGAAGCCTACGGCCGGCGCGCGTTTGACGCCGTGCGGGCCTCGGGCGCGGGCACCGTGGTGCTGGCCGGCTTCCTGAAGCACCTTTGGATCCCGGACGACTACCGGGGCCATGTGCTCAACATCCACCCGTCGCTGCTCCCCGCCTTCGGCGGCAAGGGCTACTACGGCAGCAGAGTGCACCGCGCTGTGCTGGAGCGTGGCTGCCAAGTGACCGGTTGCACCGTTCACCTCGTCGACGAGGTCTACGACAACGGACCGATCCTTTTGCAGCGCTGGTGTGCGGTGGAACCGGACGACACCGCCGACACCTTGGCGGACAAGGTCTTCCAAGAGGAGCTGCTGGCGCTTCCCGAGGGCATTCGGCGATTCCTCGCCCAATGAGCCGATAGCTCCGCCTCGACCGGCAGCAAAGGCCCATCGCCACTGCCTGCACGACGTAGATTCTGAGGGTGCGCTCTATCGCCGCCTTCGTAAGGGGACTTCTGCGCAACCTCACGGCATCGGAATGCCTACGTCACTGGTTAGGCCTGCCTCACCCAGGGTGAGTCCAAAATCATCTGGACGGAAGCGCGGCTCGCCCTTCTGTTGAGTCAGACCCTGAGCCCCAATGGCGGAGCTCACGGGCCCAAGCCCGGACGGCGACGGCGCCGTTCGGATCATCGACTGACAAAGAGGAGCCATGACGAATCACCCCACCGGCCAGCGCGTCACACGTCGGCGTGTGGTCCAAGGCGTAGGCGCTTGCGCCGCCGCTGCGGCCGCGTCCCCGGTACTTGCACAATCCACGCGCACCGCCCTTCAAAATGGTGCGCAGGAGCAGGCCGCCGACCCGCGCATGGCGCTCCTGAATCGAGCAAGCTTCGGCTACACGGCGGCCGACATGGCCGAGGTCGACTCTCGCGGGCTGGAGGGCTGGGTGAACTGGCAGCTCGAGCCGGCGACCATCGCGGACGCTTCCCTCGATGCCCGCCTGGCGGGTTTTGATTGGCTCGGCACTTCCGCCCAGGCCATGTTCGAGCACCCGACGCTCTATCCGTGGGAGATCTCCCACGAAGCCCGTGCCGTCAGACTACTGCGTGCGACCTTCTCAAAGCGCCAGCTCTTCGAGCGCATCGTCGAGTTCTGGACCGACCACTTCAACATCTACGCGGGTGCAGATGACGTCTCGGTCCACAAGGTGGTGGACGACGCGAATGTGATTCGAACCCACGCCCTCGGTACGTTCCGCGATCTACTGCACGCATCCGCAAAGTCACCGGCGATGCTCGCTTACCTCGACAACGACACCAACGTCGTGGGCGCGCCCCAAGAGAACTATGCGCGCGAGGTGATGGAGCTCCACACCCTGGGCGTCGATGGGCCCTATACCGAGACCGACGTTCGGGAGCTTGCGAGGTGCTTCACCGGGTGGACGTACGTCAAGCCCTGGCAGAGCAGCCAGTACGGCCACTTCATCTTCCGACCGGGCAACCACGACTCCGGCGCCAAGACAGTCCTCGGGATCCCGATCCCCGCCGGCGGCGGCCAGGATGAGGTCGAGACGATCCTCGACTTCCTGGCCAATCACCCAAGCACGATCGAATTCGTCACGGGCAAGCTCGGTCGCTGGCTGCTCGGTTATGCCCCGCCCGAGACCGTGCTGGCCGAGGCCCGTGCCGCGTGGACCAGCACCGGCGGAGACATCAAGGCCATCGTGCGCGTCCTGCTCGCCCCGGCTTCCCTGCATGCGGCCGCCCCCTGGGCCAACCCAAAGCTCAAGCGTCCGATGCATTGGATCGTCTCCCTCTATCGCGCGGCTGGCATCGACCTTCCCCGTCCAAAGGACACCATCTGGATGATCTGGAGCATGGGGCAGGTTCCGTTTGAGTGGGCGCCCCCCACCGGCTACCCCGACGTCGAGGCCGCGTGGGCGTCGACCCTACTTCCACGTTGGAGTCAATCCGCACTCCTCGGCAACGGCTGGTACTGGAGCACCGACCACACGAACGACGACATGCGTGCACTGCTCGCCGGTGCGCCGAAGTCCGAGTGGGCGCAGCAAGTCAACAGGGTCTTGACCGGGGGAGCCATGTCCCCTCGGGACGTGCGCCTCGTCCAAGAACACGTCGACAGCTTCCAAAGCCCCACGAACCAAGCGGTCGCGGAGGCCTTTGAGCTCTCGGCCTCAAGTCCCAGCTTCCTTCGTTACTGATCCTCACCTTTTGGAGACCGACAAGATGAACCATCCATCCAACAACGGCGCTAAGGCAGATCAGACCCGCGGGAATCAGAGGCCCGAGGGGGCCATGCTGCCCGGCTGCGACGAGTACGTAAACCTGCAGCGCCGTCAGCTGCTGCAATCCATAGGGCGCGCCATGAACAGTCCCGCCGGACGCGCCTCCAGGAGGCACGGGTCACGGCGAGCAGGTGCCGCCGCCGCCATGGGCCAGACCATGCCCCGCGTCACGATGGCCCAAGGGGGCGGCCCCCCCCGGGACATCCTCGTGTTCGTGATGCTGCGCGGCGGTATGGATGGCCTCTCGCTTTGCGTCCCCCACGCCGACCCGGACTACGCCGGGCTGCGGGGAGGGCTCGCCATCCCTGCCCCAGGCAGTCTCGGAGGCGCCTTGCCCCTGGATGGGTTCTTTGGGCTCAACCCCGCCGCCGCGCCGCTCATGCCCGCGTACCAGAGCGGCGAGCTTCTGTTTGTCCAAACCTCGGGCTCGACCGATCCCACCCGATCCCACTTCGACGCCATGAAGTTCATCGAAGGCGGCGTGCCCAATCAGAATGCGGCGATCGTCACCTCGGGCTGGCTCGGAAGGCACG
>CAJXRJ010000624.1 GCA_913058555.1 uncultured bacterium | reverse complement strand
GCGCTATCACGCGCCCGCTTTGAACTGCGGATTCGCGCCGGGGCCGCGCTCGGCACCGAGCAACCGGCGCACCTTCGAGCCGGCCATGCGAAGCCGCAATCGCCAGCCCCGCAGCCACTTTGGATTCGTCGGGGCGGCCTGCACCATGTAGGCATTCCAGCGCACCCGCTTGAGCCAAACGTCGAGGGACGTCACCCCATCGCGTAGGGCCGAGAGGGGCGCGTGCTCCGCCATGTCCTCATCACGCTTGAGGAGCGTGTTCGGGGAGCGCGGATCGTCCATATGATCCTCGCGAAGGAACGGAAAATAGAAGCCGTTCACATAGCCGCGCTCAGCGAGCTGATTGCAGTACTTCGTGAAACATGGGTCCTCCACGCTGAGCAGGCCTTGCTCTTGAACGCACTTGCGCTTCATCAGGTAGCCGCTGCCCTGCACCCAGCAGTTCACGAGCATCCGATGCCCTCCGCTCAGGTCGCGCGTCTTTTTGGCGGCAAGCTCCGGGACGAAGTCCTCGTCCTGGAAGCGCCAGCACCCGATGACACCGAGCTCGGGGTTCGCCTCGTGGGCGTCACGCAGCTTCTGCGCCCAGCCGTCCTCAAGCAGGCAGTCATCGTCGACCTTGCAAACGTAGGCGCCCTCGAAGTTCTCCCAGATCCAGTTCGTGGGAGCGCGCAGCTTCTCGTTGACCGGGCTGTGATGGAACTTGTGGCAGCGCGGGTGCTCGGACAGCTCCTTGGCCACGGCCAGGGTCTCCTCATTGTCGCCGTTGTGCCAAATCCAGACACGCATCGTGTCGTCGCACTGGTCAAGCAGGTTCTGGAGCGACTGCCGCGCGTACCGGGGGCGGCGGTGCGTGATCATCAGAATGTCGATATCACGGTTCCCTGACGGGGCGGCGGCGGGGTTCACAGGGGGTCTCTGGCTCTGGGCTGAATCGGTCACGGCGAGGCTTCTGCTTGGTGGGTCGACATCCGGGGGCCCCGCGCTTGAGGGCACGCTGGCCAGGCCTCCATGGCGAGACGCGGGTTGTCGCCACGGAATTCGTACGCGGGCCTGCCTGACGGCGGGGGCGCCCTGCCCGTAGATTGGTCGGTCCGGAGGCACCCTGCTCCCGTTTAGCCGAATCTTCTCCCTCGCGCACATGAACGTATTGTCGATCCAGCTCACGCTGGCCCTGGCCTTCGGGTCCACTGCCCTCGCCCAAGAGACCTTCCAGCTGCCCGCCGTCATCTCTGACGGCATGGTCCTGCAGGCGAAAGCCAAGGTCCCGATCTGGGGATTTGCGAAGCCCGGAACCCAGGTCTCCGTCAAGGGCGGCTGGCTTGGCTCCTGGATCGCGGGGGAAGTCGGCACGGCCGACGAGAACGGCCGGTGGGAGGTCGAGATTTCGACTCCCGAAGCGGGCGGCCCCTTCACGATCGCGATTGGATCAGGGGGCGAGCAGGTCACGGTCAAGGACATCCTTCTGGGTGAGGTGTTCTTGTGCTCCGGCCAATCCAACATGCAGTGGGAGCTGGAGCGCGTCATCGACGCGGCCCGGGAGGCCGGCCAGGCGTCGAAGTCGGCGCTGGCCCTCGACCGCCCGAACGTCCGATTCTTCACGGTCGGCCGCAAGGCGGTGCTCGAGCCCCAGACGGACTGCGTGGGCTCGTGGCGTAGCGCCAAGGGCGACGACGCCCTCGAATGCAGCGCCCTCAGCTACTTCTTCGCGTGCGAGCTCCAGGACAAGCTCGGCGTCCCCATCGGGCTGCTCAACTCCTCCTGGGGCGGGACCCCCGTGGAGTCGTGGACGAGCCGCGAGATCGTCTCGCTGTTCCCCGATCAGAAGACCAAACTCGAACGGGTCAGAGCGTCCGCTGGCTCCCCCAAAGGCGAAGTCCTGGCGGCCGACCGCGCGTATTGGCAGAGCGTCATCGACGCGGCCTACTGGACACAAAACTTCATCGACTCGAATTTCGACGACTCCCACTGGAGCACCCAGAGCCAGCCGGCCCTTTTCGAAGGCGGCCCCATCGACCAGAACCACGATGGCATCGCTTGGTATCGCAAGTCGGTGGACATCCCTGACCTTTGGATCGGCAAGGAACTGACCCTGAGCCTGCCGGCCATCGACGACCTCGATGGCACGTACTTCGACGGTCGCCTCGTGGGATCGCACACGGCCCCCGGCTCCTGGAACAAGCCCCGTCTCTACCGCATCCCCGCGGAGCTCACGGCCACGAGCCCGGCGGTGATCACCGTCTGCGCCTTCGACACCGGCGGCGCCGGCGGCTTCGGGGGCCGCCAGCCGATGGAGCTGCGCCTGGGAGAGGAGTCCATCGACCTCTCCGGCGAATGGCGAGTGCGCGAGGGCCTTTCGGTCCGCGCGGTGCCCAAGGCCCCCGGCGGGATCGCCCTCAACCAGAACACGCCGTCGGCCCTCTACGCAGGCATGATCGCCCCGCTCATCCCCTACCGCGTGAACGGCATGCTCTGGTACCAGGGCGAGTCCAACGTCAGCCGCCCCGAGGAGTACCGGATGCTGTTCCCGTCCATGATCGTGGACTGGCGGGAGCGCTTCCGTGACGAGGAGACTCCGTTCTACTTCGTGCAGCTCGCGCCCTACGACTACGGCGGCAACGGGGCGCCGGACCGCCACGTGGCCGAGCTCCGTGACGCCCAGGCGGCGGCCCTCCAGCTCCCCGCCACCGGCATGGCGCTCACCGCTGATATCGGCGTGCGCGGGGACATTCACCCGAAGAACAAGTGGGAGCTTGGCCGGCGCATGATGCTCTTCGCCATGCGCGACCTCTACGGCGACGAAACCGTGGAGCCCGAGGGGCCCACGGCGACCCAAGCCGTGCGCGCCAAGGGCGCCATCATGGTCGCCTTCAGCCACCAGGCGGGTGGACTCAGCGCCCCAGGTGAACTGACCGGCTTTGAAATCGCGGGCAAGGACGGCAACTTCGTCCCGGCCACAGCGACCATCGTGCCCGGCGACCCCGCCATGATCCGCGTCCTCGGGAAGGGCGTTACCGAACCCGTTTGGGCTCGCTACCTCTGGAGCGACGCCGAGGAGGCCAGCGTCTTCGGCGGCACCGGCCTGCCCGTGGCGCCCTTCAAGATCCGAACCCCAGAGTGACAGCGCTCGAGCTCCGAACGGAGCCCCAATAGAAAGCGGGGAGGGGCGGCGATGATTCGCTGCCCCTCCCCGCTTTCTGCTTTCCAGCAGCGATCCGCCCTACTCGAATCGATCGAGGCTGAAGAACGCCTCGTCGATCGCGCTGACGGGCTGCCCGAGGATCATCTGGGCGAGTCCCTCCCCGATGCTCGGCGCGAGCTGGAAGTCGTTACCGGAGAAGCCGGTGACGACGTAGAGCCCGGGGATCTCCTTCACGGGACCCACGATCGGATTCTCGTCCGGGGTCAAGGTGATCCAAGCCGCCTGGCCGCCGAGGTCCGCCATGTCACGGTAGATCGGCATGCGCTCGTTGAGCAGCGGCCGCGCCCAGTCGCGGATCTCGTCGCCCACGGCCTCCTGCATGTCGTCAGGACTCTTGATTTCCGGAAGGCCCTCGAATCCAAGCCTGCCGACGCGCGTGCGCTTGGACTTGGGCTCGCAGCGAAGGTGCAACCCGTTGGCCCGATCAAGAATGACCGGGTGCGCCGCGGGCATCATGTCGAGGGGGTCCTGACGGAATCGCGTCTCGATGTCGTCGGCGTGCGCATCGTCCATGGCCTCGTCGATGGACGGAGGGTCCGGCATGGTCACGAAGTGCTCCTCCGCACGGACAACGCGCAGCGGCATCTCCACGCCCAAATCAGAGAGGATCGTCTTGGTCCACGGTCCGGTCGCCAGGACGACGTTCGGCGCCCGGAACTCCCCTTCGCTGGTCGCGACACCCACGGCCCGCCCGTTCTCGACGATCACCGTCGGTTTAGCGACACCCGTGCGCGTGCTCGCGCCCTTGGCGCGGGCAAGGGCCGCGATGGTGGCAATCGTGCGCTTCGGGTCCACGTAGCCCCCGTCCGGTTCGTAGGAGCCCATGGCCCCGTCGGAGACCTCGATGCCCGGGCAAAGCCGGCGCATCTCCTGGGCCCCCACCAGCTGCACATTGATGGCGATCTCGCGCTGCATGGCCACGTCCCGCACAAGCCCTTCGATCGCGGCTTCGTCGCTGCCCGCCACCACCAGGACCCCGGTCTTTTTGTAGCCAACCGATCGCCCCACGGTGAGGTGCATGTTGGCATAGACCTTCAGCGCATCCCGGGCCATGCCCGCCAGCGCCCGCTCGGGATAACCCTGGTGAATCACCGCGCCCGTCCGCCCCGAGGAGCCGGACCCGAGGGTCCCCTTCTCGATGAGGATCACGGGCTCGGTCAGAGGGTCGCAGCGCTTAGCTGTACTCAAGGCGACGCTGGTACCCATGGCACCACCGCCGACGATCAGAATCTTTGCCTTCATGCAGGTTCGGGAGAGCTCTCTCCTATCGAGGGCGCGACAGTGTAGCGCCCATCCCCCCACCC
>CAJXRJ010000623.1 GCA_913058555.1 uncultured bacterium | reverse complement strand
AGATCATGCCTAGTCTCGTGGGCTCGGAGATGTGTATAAGAGACAGCCCTGGGAGCGAGTGTTGTCGGGTCCTACAACAGCGAGAAGGGCGCGTTCGACAGCCGCTTTGGCCTCGTGACCGTCGTGGTGGAAGGCCTGATCCTGGACGACTGGCACGTCACCACGGACGCAGGCGGCAGCCCTATGCCGTGCCTCGGCCTGACCCTTGACCTACCTGAGGGCTGCCGCCTTATGGGTGGAGCCAGGATCGATGCGGACAGCACTCACATGGACCCAGCCACCGGTGCCGTCGAAGCGAGCGGCCGCTTTCGCATGACCCAAGACGTCTGGCTCACTTGCTCCCAGGGCACCCACGAAATGAGCGGAACGGTCCAATTCCAAGCCTGCGACGCAGAGCGTTGTCTCCCGCCGCGGGCGTTCGAGTTCACCGAGTCGATCGTGGTCCGATGAGTCGTTGGGGCTAGAGCGTCACCTCGTTGACGGTCATGGGAAACAGGTCGAGCTCCGTTTCGTTGAGGACGTTTCCGTCCGCGTCGAGGGATTGGATCCAGCGGGAAGACTGCGGAACGATGCAGGGAAAGTAGGTGCCGTCTTCGGTGGGGCGCATGGAGCGGCTGTGGTAGTAACTGCTCGAGCGCAGCTCGCAGAGGACGACCTTCTTCCGTTCGGCGTCGAGGAAGCAGACGCTGGCGATGGGGGAGGTCGCCGCTTGGGCGACGTGCACGGTGCAGTCGAGGTTGAGCTCGATGGGGGTGGACCCGGTGGCGTCTACGTCTTCGATGTCCAATGACTGCCCAAGACTGACGTTCTGAAGGTCAGGGTCGAAGCTCAAGGTCAGGCCCTTGCGGCTCACCCGCTCGAAGGTGAATTCGCCCCGGTCGTCGGTCGTCGTCACTCCGGTGGTGCCCCAGGAGGTCGGAAGGTCGCTGGGCTCCTGCATGGCGGCCCTCAGGCTCACGCGCAGGCCAGCGAGCGGCCTCCCCATGAGATCCACGCAGCGGCCGCTGAAGTCGCGGTGAAAATGCCCATCAGGGATGACAAAGTCCCGCTTGGGTTCATTGGGTCTCACCGCGGGGACGTCCAGGACAAGTGCGTTGTCATTCCCGATGAAGCGCAGCGTGTAGTCACGGTCCAGGAGGTTCCCAATCTCGAAGCTCCCATCGCGGTCTGTCAAGCAGGGGCCGGAGCCATTCCTGGGATCGAGCCTCTCGAGCGGCGCGGAGTGGTTTGGCGTTCGGGTGCCATCAAAGAGGCATACCTCAGCCCGGAAGACCGGCTTGCCGGAAGCGTCCTTGAGCACGCCCCGGATGCTGCCCATCTTGGTGGGGACGCGCAAGACGTAGGGTCCGCGACTCTCCGGATCGAGGTCGACCTTCGCGAAGGGGCCTGCCTTCGATCGAAGCCAAAGGCAGGCGTGGGACTGCCGATGCATGAAGTCCCATTCCTTCGCTCCGACGGGGAGCTCGAACCGGCCGTCGTCGCCGGTGACGGCGGTCTCGGAGGCGAGATGGACAGTCTCACCGGGAACCGGGAACCCGCGGTCGTCCATGACGCGGCCGGTGACAGTCGTCATGGTGCCGCGCCAGTCTTGCACGCGGATGACCAGGTCCAGGGTCTCGGTGCTGCGCGCCCGAATCTCGCCGCTTGCGCCCTGGACCGTGCTCGCCTGGATCACGAACTTGTCGCCGGCCGGGACGTCCTTCAGTAGGAATCGTCCGTTGGCGTTGGTGGTAGTGTTCCATTGGCCGGAGTAGCGCATCGAGTACTGGAAGTCTTCGATGGGCCGCGGGTAGGAGCCGAGAGCTCGAAGTTCCGCTATCAAGTTCACATTTGCCCCAGGCACGGGATTGCCTTCGGGGTCGACGACGGTGCCGCCGAGGGTGGCCGAGGGAATGAGCACCACTTGCGCCTCGCCCTCAATGGAGCCGGTCCATCCAATGGCGATCACGGCGAGCCCGTCGCCGTCGACGGCGACCTTCGCGACTTTCGTAACGGCATTGGGGAGAGCCTCGCTCGCGACGCGGCCCTCCGCGTCGGGGGTGAGGATGATCGGCCCGGCGAAGGTGGGGGCGCCCTTCGTGTCCGCGCGGGGCGTGAGGCGTAGGCGCAGGCCCGGGGCGCTCTTGGATGTGATGGGGGTGCCATTGATATCGAAGAGCCGGCCGCGGAAGTGGGGAGAGGGGGGGCCCGGGTCCTCCGGGGCGACCACGGGGACTTCCGTGCTTGGGCCATGGCTCGCCGACTCGGTTCCGGTGGCCTCGTCAGGCTGTGTCGGGATCCTCCCGTCACCCTGATCGGGCAAGACCAGGCTTCTGTCGTCCGCTTGGTCCCCGGTCGCCACGAGGGCCGTTTGGGTATCTGGCGCCGGGAGCTCCCCGCTGTCGCCTTTGGGTAGGGCGAAGATCGTCCCCCCGACGGCGACCGCCAAGGCGGCCGCGGCCGAGAGGGCGCCGGCGCTGACCAGGCCCGACTTTTTGGCGGCGGCCAAGGGCAGCATCGCGACGGCCCAAGCGCCGTCTCCGCCGTACTTTGACTCGAGTTTCTTGCGGAGCTGAGCATGGGCGCGCTGGAGTTGCTTCTTGACGGTCTCGACGGGCCGGCCCGTTTCCCGTGCGATGGCCCGCACCGAGAGGTCGTCGAACCAGCGCATCACGACCACGGTGCGGTAGGGCTCCTCCAGCGAGAGTACGGCGTCCAGGAGGACGCGCTGGCGCTCGGCGGCTTCTACTGAAGAGGATGGCTCGGACGGGCAAGATTCTGGACGGGCCGACGACGCTTCTCGGTGGGCCCGGCGGGAGCGGGCTTTGGCCCGATCACGGGCCAGGTTCCTGAGGACCGCCGAGGCCCAGCTTCGAGGGTCGGTCGGTCGGGGTCCGCGGTAGCCGGTGGCGGCGGCGAGGGCGTCTTGGACCAGGTCGTCGGCGCTGGCGGCGTCGACCACAAGGCTCCGGCTCAGGCCGTGGAGCCACTTGGACTCAGCCAGTAGGGCTTGGGCGGTAGGGGTTGGACTGGAGTGCTTCATCGACAGGGGGACGCCGCCAGCCCGGATGGGGGGACAGGCGAGACTGAGAAAGTCCCGTCAGAGCGCAAAATCGTGCCGCGACAGTCCGGCATATGCCGTTGTTGCCGGGGCCCAGTGTCCTAATCCTATGGCCACCGGAGATTCCCATGAACACTCAGACCATCACTCGCTTCGACGAGATCGAGACCCAGAAGGCAGATCTCGGCCGCCACCCGGTTTACGTCCAGCTGCACGGCATCGAGGCCCTGCGCCGGTTCATGGAGCACCACGTCGTATGCGTCCTCGATTTCATGTCGATTGTGAAGAGCTTGCAGCGGGACCTGACCTCCATGGGGCCGGTTTGGATTCCGCCCGTGGACTCGGCGGTCGCGCGCTTCATCAACGAAATCGTGCTCGATGAGGAGTCCGATGCCGCCTTCCCTGGGCCTGAGCCAAAAAGTCACTTCGACTGGTACCTCGCCGCCATGGATGAGGTGGGAGCCAGCACCGGGCCGATCCGGCGCTTGGTCGCGGCGCTGCGCGCGGGAGTGGACCCGAGCTCGGCCCTCCGTGGCTCGGACCTCCCGGCCTCCTCCATCGAGTTTGGCTGCACGACCTTTGATCTCTTGGGCGGCCCGGTGCACGTGCGGGCCGCCGTGTTCTTCCATGGTCGCGAGGACGTTATCCCGCGCATGTTCATGCCGTTGGTCCGCGAGCTGCAGGCGTCCGGGACGAATTGCGGCCTCCTGCTCGGCTACCTTGAACGGCACATCGAGGCGGACGGTGAACACCATGGGCCCTTGGCCCAAAGGATGATGGAGTCGCTCTGTGGTGAGGCCGGTGATGGGCGTTGGGCGGAAGCCGAAAGTGCCGTTCGCCGCGCGCTCGCTGCTCGCCGCATGCTCTGGGACGCCGTGGCGTCCCATTGACGAGCCGCCGCCGAACGCAGGTCACCCGGGAAGCGGGAAACTGGTCTCAACGGCGACTCGTCCGCCCGGCCGAACGGCCTACTCTTCTTCGTCGGAAGTCGTGCTCGCGTCTTCGGGAGCGGACTCAGCAGGGGACTCAGCAGGGGATTCAGCAGGGGATTCAGCAGGGACGTCTTCACTCTCCTCCCCGCGGATCACGGCGTCCTTGCGGCGTGTCTCTTCGAACAGGGCCTCGAGGCGTTCGGCGTCCGCGACGGTGTCGTCGAAGATCCACTTGAGGACGGGCACGGTCTTCGTGCGCAGGATGCTGGCGACCTGGCGACGGATGAAGCCGTTCGCGTGCTCGAGCATCTGCGAGGACTTGGACTTGTCGGCGTCGTCGCCGAGGACGGAGTAGAAGACCTTCGCGACGGAAAGGTCGTTGTTCAGCTCGACGCGCACCACCGTGACGAACGCTCCGCGGGGGTCCGCGAGTTCGAACTGGAGGCAGTGGGCGATCCGGCGCTGAATCTGGGCTTGGATCCGCTGGATCGTGCGTTCGGAGGCCATGGGCTGTCTCTTATACACATCTCCGAGCCCACGAGAC
>CAJXRJ010000622.1 GCA_913058555.1 uncultured bacterium | reverse complement strand
CACTGCATATCGTCGGCAGCGTCAGATGTGTATAAGAGACAGCCTATGTCCTCGGGCAGTTCAGCAACATCGAGAGCGACCCGGACGGCCGTGAACAGCTTTGGGCGGGCGTCCACTATCACTACCACCATCACCTCAGCGAGAGCACCGCGCTCTTTGCAGGCCCGCAGCTTGGACTGACGTTCTTCGATGACAGCGCCGGAAGCGACAGCAGCTTCACCTACGGCATCTCCGGTGGTTTCCGCCATTGGCTCAGCGAGCGGGTGGCGTTCACGGTGGAGCCGACTTACCTCTTCTCCAACTTCAGCGATCAGAACGGCGACCGCTCGCGCGACTTCCTGATGCTGTGGGGATTGGCGTTCTCGCTCTAAAAGAATATCTCATCAAAGGCCCTCGGAAGTCCTCCCACGCCAACGCGGCTCGACTGCGTTTTGGGACCTTGCTCGCTTCTTCTGGGTTGGCTGAACCGGATCGAGGGGGCCGTGCCACGTAGGATTGTTTGGGGATGCCGAGGGCCCGTCAATAGGGCGCAGCGCTACTCACCAAACGTCCTGGAGTTTCGATGGGAGGCGCGACTTCTTTGGTCAAGCACGCGCCTTGCGGCAGCGGAAATGCCAATGGAACATCGGGGTTGGGCGGCCCGTCGCAGGGTTAGCCCCCCCTCGGGACCATCTCGGTTATCCCCGTGGGCGCAGTGCCCCCATGGGCCCCGTCCGTTGGATGGGGCAGCCCGTTGATGCTGCGTTCACGTGCCCGTACTTCGTGCGGCACCTGAGCGAGATCTGCACCCGTTCGCTCGCACGAACGAAGTGCAAGGCCACGCCATGTTGGCAAGGCGAGGTGGGGCGCTATTCCCCCTAACCACCACCAAAAATGCTTCGCACCACCCTTTGCGCCTCCAGCGCACTCTTGTTCGCTGGGATCTCCAGCGCACAACAGGCCCCCCATGCCCGCACGCCGGTCAAGGTTCCTGTAGCCGTTAAGAATGCCGGCACGTATCACGTGGCCACGGGTACGTGGACCCGATCCCATGGCACCGCCGTTCAGTTCGGCATCTCGGACAACATCTATAGCAACACCGCCCAGTCTGGATACTACGACCCGGACATCGGCCCACTCGGAGCCGCGGCCCTCGGTCAGCTCATCGATGACGGCGCGATTCCCGGAACGACGAACCCGACGGTGTTCGCCAATGGCGGCGCTACGATCGACATTAACCAGGTGACCGAAATCCAGTTCGCCTACTGCGACCTGGATCCGACCGCTCGCGTCGCTGGCTGGACCCTCGACTTCTACGAGGACTACGCGCCCTGCACGTTCCCGCCGCCCGCGCCCGTGGGCACCGTCGTGTTGACCGGGTTCCCCTCCACCGGATGTTGGATCTCGACGGTCGACCTGACGAACGCCACGGGCATCGGAGCAGAGTTTCCCCTGCAGGCCGATGGCGGTGCAGCGGCCCCCGGGTACGACGCGGACCCAGCCCTCGATTCCTTTGGGTACAGCTACCGCTATACGGGGACCGGCGTTTCGAACGCTGGCATCTTCATCACCGGCGACCCAGCGGTCACCGACACGGGCTGGCTGGCCGGTCGACCCAACTCCGGGTCGAACACCTACTTCGGTGAAACCGGCGGGTGCCCCGGAACGGGCTCCGGTTACGGCAACGATGATTCGAATTGGCTGGAAGACACCTTCAACGTCGGCGGCCTTCCCGCGGGCTCCGCTTGCTATTTCTTCGGGGGCTATGCGAACAACGGCAGCTCCTGTGGAGGACCCGTCGGGAGCCCCCATGCGGGCTACTGGATGGAGATATCGCTGGAGTCGATCACCAGCAACGTCATCAGCACGCCGGGCTGCGTCGGCGCCGTGACGTCCACGGGCTCGCCAGCAAACTGCGTGGTGACCGGGAGCCTCAATCCGCTCAACAACGATGCGCAGCTCACGGCCACAGGTCTGCCACAGAATGAGTTTGGCATCTTCGCAACGGGGCTTGCGGTCATACCGCCCATGACGGTCAACTCCGGCAACGGCTGGATCTGCATCAACCCCGGTGCCCTGGGCGGCCTCGGCCGCTTCCAAGGCGCGAACCAAATCAAGAACTCCGGCGCCAATGGCACCATCACCCTCGACACGCTGACGGGTGAGTGGTCGCTGTCCTCGATTCCGACCTCCACCGGCACCTACGCCGCGATGGCCGGCCTCACGTCCAACTTCCAGGCCTGGTTCCGGGATCAGGTGGGCCTTGGCTACAACTTCTCCGGCTCCTGTGCGGTCACCTGGTGATCCACTGAGTCGGTGACTGTCAGGCTCCGCAGGAGCGGCGCCGACGGCCCCGCATACCCGGCCCTCGGCCGGGTATGCGGGGCCCTTCCCCTGCGGACCAGTGGGTGAACCCCAGGGAAATCGGTACGCTTCCAGGCCCATGAGCCTCACAGCACGAAAGGCCCTCGAGATATTGGTGATGCCGCCGTTCAGCTTGTACCTGGGCGTCGCGTTTGGCTTCGCGGCCGCGAAGCTCTTCAAGCGAACCTGGATGCGGCGGGCGGGGCTCGCCCTCGCGTGCGCGTCGGCGGGCTCCCTTGTGCTCATGAGCGTCCCGTTTGTCGCCCACGCGCTGCTGGACTCTCTCCAGGTCGACGCCGCCATCCCGCGGGACCAGGTCGACATCAACGCGGAGGCCATCGTCGTGTTGGCCGGCGACATCGACTGCGACCCCGCGGAGTACGGCCAGGATCAACCCGGTGCATTGAGCCTCATGCGGTGCCGCTATGGCGCTGTCCTCGCGGGCCGCACCGGCCTGCCGCTCCTGATCACTGGCGGCGTCTTGCGCCCGGATCGACGGCCCGTGAGCCACGTGCTGCGCGACTTCGTCGAGGACGAGCTGCATGTCGCGGTTCGATGGACCGAGGACAAAGCCACGACCACCAGGGGGAATGCGGACTACTCCGCTGCCATGCTCAAAGAGGCAGGCATCGCCCGCGTGGCGCTCGTGACCCACGCCTGGCACATGCCACGATCCAAGCGCGCCTTCGAGCACGCAGGACTCACCGTGCTCCCTGCCCCCATGGGTGCCCACGCTGGCCCATCCACCTTCCGCGAAGGCATCGTGCCCCGGGCGCGCGCGTTCCGGGACAGCGCATGGGCGATCCACGAATGGATCGGCCGCGCGTGGTATTGGCTCAGGTCGTAAGGCCCTGGGCCACGGAGTCCGGTTGGCGCAGAGCGCGGCCCCGTGGCGGCTACGGCTCGACCGTGAACGTGAGGCCGTTCGAGAAGTTGTACGGCCCCCAGATGTTTGCGGAGTCGCGGTAGACGACCTGCAAGTTGATGTTGCCGCCCACTCCGAAGAGTCCCGAGAGGTTCGGGTCGAGAGTCCGCAGGTTCACCGGCAAGGAGAACTGACCCTGGGCGTCGATGAGACCGACGCCGAGGCGCTGCAGCCCGGGCCCCACGCAGATGTAGCCCGCACCGCTCGGCGTGTACCCGATCGTGTTGCTAGCGAAGACGAGCCCCACGCTGGAGGGCGGGCAGCCCACCGCGCGGAAGACGAAGTCATTGCGGGAGATGGAGCATGACCCCGAGAACGTCGCCCCTGCGTAGCGGCCGTTCGAGTTGGGGCGCATCGGTCCGCAGTAGCCGCGCGGCCCGAGTTGGAGCGCGCAAAGGAACGGCTCGACGCGGTCGCCATGCCCCGGAAGGGACGAGAGGCCGTGCATGCCGCCCGGGTAGAAGAAGCCTTCGACGTCGGGGGAGGTGAATCCCGCTTGGGCGAGGGCGCCCAGGAGCGCTGTGGTGTGGGAAGAATCGACCTGTGTATCGCTGAGGCCGTGGTGGGCCTGGATCGGCGGGACGTCCTCAGCGAAGTAGCAGGGCGAGCGGCGAATCCACGCAAGGCGCGCTTGTTCCAGCGTAAACGCACCGACCAGCCAGGGCTGAACGCAGGATTCCCAGGTCACGCGGCCGATGCCCATGGGAGTGTCGCCGAAGTTCTGGATGCCGTCGACGCGCGCACGGACGCTGGGCAGCGACAGGTCCGTGAAGCCGAAGATGTCGATGACGCGCCGAATGCGGCTGTCCCGGATCGAAAGAAGCAGCGCCACGGCGCCGCCGCGGCTGATGCCGTAGGCCGCGATGCGAGCCTCGTCCATCTCGGGATACGCCTGGAGAGCCGCCGAAAGCAGCGCCCGCGTATCGTCGACGTCCCGGTCCGCCCAGGAGGTGTTTCCGCCGGAGGAGAAGGTCCCGGCGAAAGGCGTGATGAGGTCCTCGCCGCGGAAGCTCGGGATGAGGATGAAGGCCTCGTCCTCAATGCACTGACCCGGGAACAGGGAGAAGAGGTTGTCCGTTTCGTCGGAGAGCACGCCTGCGAGGCCACCGTGACAGAGCACCATCACCGGGTAGTTGCCCCCGGCCACGTAGTTCTGCGGGAAGCGCAGCGCACCGTAGTGACGCTGGCCGTCAACCACGTGACTCAGCACGTGGTCTGTCTCTTATACACATCTCCGAGCCCACGAGACTAGGCATGATCTC
>CAJXRJ010000621.1 GCA_913058555.1 uncultured bacterium | reverse complement strand
GGCTTTCGGCACGCGGCTAGGCTCGTCGGTAACCGAGGACAATGCCCGCCGAGAACGCCAGAAGCCCGGCGACGGCGCTCGAGACGAAGATCAGGAACGGAAAGGCGATGGGCACCGCCCCGGCCTCCCAGTAGGACTCGGTGAGCGCCACCGCCCAGATGAGGAGCGTCACGAGGATGGCGATCGCCTGAATACGCGGCGCAGCGGCAAGGATCTCGCGATCGCGCTCGTCGAGGAGCACCTCACCGCGGTAGGCACGGCGCGTCAGGAGGCTCACGAGGCCGTAGGCCAATGCCCCGGCCGCGAACACACCGTAAACGAGCATGCGCAGCCGGTCATTGGTGAGGAACTTCGAGGGATCCTCGCGCACGACGAGGATCGTGGCCACCGCCGTGGAGAGGGTCCCAATCACGAGACCGAAGATGGCCCGGGTCTGGAGCCAAGTGCCCGGAAGCGCTTCGTCCGCGGGTGGCACGTCGGAGCCATGAGCGCCCGCGGCAGGCCGCGATCGAGCACGGGCCAGGAGGGCAAGGGCGAGGCCGGCGGTGGCGACGCCCATCGAGACGCCTAACCAGAAGATGGGACTGAACATGAGCGGGTCTCCTCAGGAATCGACCGCCCCGCGAGGTGCGCGGCGCCTGGTCGCATTTACCGTACTCCATGTCCTATATTTCATACTCCCCAAAAATCACACTCTTCGCCCGATCCGGGCGCCGTCGCTGGACGTGAGCCTCCCGATCGGGGACCGGAGCGCCCCCCACGCTCGGCTTGGCTCCAGGGGGGCTATTTGGTGACCCGATCAAGGGAGAGCGCCGGGTCGCTGGAAGCACGGCCGCCCCCTCTGGAGCTCCCCATGATCCACCCACTGAAGCGAACCGTCCTGACCGCCCTCGCACTGGGAACCGTGATCGGCACCGGCGCCATGGCCCTGAGCTGGAGCGGCGAGACACGCCGGGCGGAGAGCCTTGGGCAGCTCATTGGCGAACTGGAAGCGGGACGCCAAGCCGCGCCGGTGATGCGGGAGGCGCTCTATGGGGAGACCACCGAAGGTTCAGCGTGGGAGCACTACGCCCTCGCGCTGGAGTGCGTGTCGGAGATCGAGGATCACCACATGCCTTGCAGGGACATGGCCATAGCCGACACGGACGAGAACCGCGCAGCGGTGACGGAGCTGCTCGGGAAGACCGGCAGCCTCTTTGATCACCTGAAGCGCGGCGCCCACGCCCGGGATGCCACGCCCCACTTGGACTGGGACGCAGGCATCTACGCCAAGGTCATCCGGCTCATCGAGTCCCGGTCCATGGCCCAGCTCGTCCAGGTGCACGCGTATCGACTGATCACAGAGGGCCGCTCGGTGGAGGCGGTCCAGGCGATCCTCGACATGCAGCAGTTCGCCGGGGACGCGATGATGTGCTCGACACAGATTGAAGAGATGATCGGCTGCGCATTCGTCTCCCCCGAGCATTTCCGGTGCACGCCCGTGCAGGGTGCGCCCGGCCTAAGCGACGAAGGCAAGCAGGTTTGGTTGGACGGAATCCGAAAGCTAAAGGCGCAGATCCCAAGCGTCGGGCGGTCGTACGAGGGCGAGATAGAGCTTCTCGCCCGCCACGTTCATGCGGGCGAAGACCTTATGCACATCTCGTGGATCAGCGGCTCCCCGGGTTGGCGCTACGGATTCTCCTGGGAAGCCGCTCTCACGGAACACCTGCTGGAAGCCCACGGGAATTCGTCCGCCTACCATGCCGCCATGGAGAGCCCAGACGGACTTGCCGCGCTGGCGCAGATGGATGAGGCGGCCCAATCCAGCCCGAACCCCGCGACCCGAGACGTCCGCCATTTCCAGAGCCTCGCCATCAGCAGGCGCTACGCATTCATGCGCCTCGGCTTCGTGGAACATGCCCTCGCCTTGGACCTGGGGCTCCCCTCCGAGCTGCCCACGAACCCCCAGGGCCACCCCGTCACCGTGGACGCCACCGAGGAGCTCCTGCGCGTGACATCGAATGAGCCGAACGGCTTCATTCGCTTCGAACTCCGACGCTAGCGATCTACCCACGGTGGGACAGATGCCGGGATAGAGTTAAGGCCATGACCCGCGACCGTCCCGTCAAAGCTCTCCTCGCACTCGCGTTGTTGCTGGCGACCAGCCTGGTCGTGCTTGTCTATCTCAACCGAAGCGAGCCAACGGCTCCCTCGACGCCGACGGGCAGGGCGTCGGAGACCGCGGCCGCTGCGGATGTGCAGGAGAGCATCGACCTCGCGCCGATCTCCGACGGGGCAAGCATCCACGTCGCAGCCGGCCGCACGGTGGCACCCGGAGCCCCGGATGCGGACGCGACGATTCAACCGGCTCCGAAGGAAGCACCCGCGACCTATGAAGTCCAGGTCCTCATCGAGGCGAACCCTTGGCTTGCCGAAGCCGCTCATGAGGGGTACCTCGAATGGGATCCCGACGGAACAGAAGGCGAGGGGTACTCCGTGGATTTCAACGCGGAAGGAACAGGGACGATCCTTCTCCCCACGGCCCCGGCGAAGGCAACGGAGTTCCGAGGTCTGACCGCAGCGGGCCTGGTCCTCAGGTCAGACGAACTTGAGATCATCAAGGAAGCTAGCCCAGTGGTCTATCGCCTGCGGGTCTCCCTCGAAGATGGGGCCTCCCTCGTCTGGGCGCAGACCGCGACCCAACGGCCGCCGGTCAACGTCACGATGGGCGGCGACGTCGAGCCGCTCTCACCGGGCTCATTCGCCACCGCCTTTCGGGGTCGCACCCTCGAGCTGCGCACTGGCTTGGAGCTGCCGCTCGTGCTCCCCCGCCTCGCAAGCGAAGAGCCGGTTTGGGTCGGCGCGACTGGACTCGCATGGCGCGCTTTCACGGTCACCCCCGACGCCTCGCGGATCGAAGTCGCGCTGACGACCGCCGCCACGCTTCGGGTCGTGCACGACCCCCCCGCCGGCGGGGATGAGCAGTTCGTCTTCTTGAGGTCCTTCCCCATGGGCGGCACTGATTACAGGGCATTCAAGGGCTCCACACCCGTGGAATTCACCGAGCGGCCCGCCATGACCTACGCGGTGTGGGTCGCGGCAACGAACGATAGCGGCGCCCCTCCCCTCTCCCGCGTCGCGCGCGTGGAGCTCGTCACGGGGGAGACCACCACCGTCGACCTGACGGACGCCTATGCGCGCGATCATCTCGGCGGCATTCGGGTGCACGCCATCGCCAACCCGGAGACTCTGAAGTTGGCGGGCGACCGGCTTGGCGCGACGATGGCCCGCAAGACCGGCAAGAACCCAGATCAGCCCTGGGAGCAAGCGGGCAAGCTGCACGAACGACCCGCGGAGTCCAAGACAGGCGGCGCGACGGAAGAGCGAGTCTTCGAAGCCGTTGGCCTCGAATCGTTCCCCCACCGCATCACCGTGGAACCGTTTGGCGCCCTGGTGACCCGAGACATCGTCCCGGGCGAGATCCAAGATGTGTACGTCAACCTTGATGACATGGGCTGGGTCGAGTTCGTCTACCCGAGCGACTCGGCAACGGACAACCCCTACGTCTACCTCATCGTGGCGGCGCCGGATCCAAACGAAGGAGCCTACGTCAACTTGCCGATCGACTCCCTCGAGCCAGGGGAGACGCGTCGCCCTGTCGCCTCCGGAACCTACACCGCGCGGGGCATGACCCTCGGCCGCTATGACCGCGGCCCGTTCACGAGCGATCCCTTTAGCGTCCAGAAGGGCAAGACCACGACGGTCACCTTGAAACCACGTCCGAACCGAATCGTCAGTGCCGAGGTCCACGACGCGGATACGGGCGACGTCATCCCGTTCAACATGGACTTCTGGATCAAGACTACGGTCGTCGATAGCGTCACCGGCAAATCGCTCATTCAATCGACGAGCTTCACAGGCAATGGTGTCAACTACCGCGAATGCACGTGGCAGCTCACTCCCACGGATGCGGAGATGAAAATCACCCTCCCCGAGAGCCCGTTCTGGACCTTTGAGGATCCCCTGCCGCTGGAGCCAGACGGCGCGTCGACCCTTGTCATCCGTGCCCGCGCGAAGGACTAGCTCGCCCCCGGCGCTTCAGGTCACCGTAGGTCGCGCCACGGGATAGAGTGGCGCCATGACCCAGGCTCGCTCAAAGTCCCTTCGTCCGATTGGGTGGATCTCCCTGTTGCTCGCGCTCGGCCTAATCGCGCTCGTCTACTTCGATCAACAAGACCCAGCGGCGCCCATTGACCCAGCGGGCCCCACGCCGGAAGAACCCGAGGCTCCGATCCACCCGGAGCCCAACGCCCTCGCCCAAGTGGAGGTCGCAGCTCCGAACGGGATTCGCATGCTCGCCCCGGCCCCCGAGACGGCCACAGGAAATGCGGCAGAGACGGACGTCGAGCCAGAGCCAGGCGCGTCCCTGACGACCACAGAGGTGACAGTCCTCATCGACGAGAATCCCTGGCTCGCGGATGACCTCAGCCACGGTCGGCTGCGTTGGGGCCGAATCGGTGACATCCCCGCCGAGTATCCCATCACATTCAAGGGGCGGAACCGTGGCACCATTTCGCTTC
>CAJXRJ010000620.1 GCA_913058555.1 uncultured bacterium | reverse complement strand
CTGCATATCGTCGGCAGCGTCAGATGTGTATAAGAGACAGGACTTGACCGTGTTCGTGAGGGCGCGACGAATGGACTGTTTGATCCACCAGGTGCCATAGGTCGAGAACCTACACCCCGCCTCGGGATCGAACTTTTCGGCGGCCTTCATGAGGCCAATGTTGCCCTCGGCGATCAGGTCCTGAAGGATCAGGCCCCGTTCCGAGTACATCTTCGCGATGGAAACCACCAGACGAAGGTTGGCGCGGATGAGGTGTTCCCGCGCTTCCAGGTCGCCCGCTTGGACGCGGGCACCGAGCTCTTTCTCCTCATCGGCCGTGAGAAGCGGAACCTCGTTGATCTCGACGAGGTAGGTCTCGAGGCAGCGTTCGGCGGAAATGGCGGACTCCGTGGCGGATAGTCGAAGAGGGGGGATGACCCGGAGCACGATGCGCCGGGACCACTCCTACAAGTTCGGTTTGCTGACGAGGCGTTCTTGAGCGGGGCCGGCACGATGCGGGAACCTTCTCCGGGCCCGTCCCAGATGAGGCTTCTTGGTAAGATGCCCGCCGCTCCATGCACGAACCCTCCATCGAGAAGATCGTCCCGGAACAGGACTTTCGCACCATGCTCCAAGAGCGAGCGGCCCCGTTCCTGGCGGTCTGTGCCGCACCCGGCGGATCCGCTTGGACGAAGCGACGATTCTTTGATCTGTCGGTCGCGGCGGACGAGCTCGAATCGTTCCTCGATGACTACGGCGCGCGCACGAACCGCACGTACTCGGCGTTCACCGAGTGGGTCGCGGCGCTGCGGGGCTTTGCCCTCGCCGGCATGAGCCTCACGCACCTGGTGCGGCGGCTGCCGACCTACGGGGTCCTCGATCGACTCGGGGAACGGCGCGTGGCGGCGATCGACGATCTGGGGCAGGCGCTCCGGTTTGTCGAAGAGAAGCTGCGCGAGATCATGGGGGCTCTCCTGGACGAGGGGCGCGGGATCGGGGTGACGGATCTTTCCCGTGGGGAAGGCCAGGCACCGCTGGACCGTTCCGTGCGGCGCTTCCGGCTCCCCCACAACGTGGATCTCGATCGAATCGACGACGAGGAACAGCGCATCGCGGGCGTCGCGGCGAAATACCTCGAGGCGTGCCGATTGATCGAAGACGCCGGTATTCGGCTGATCAACGACGAGGATGAACGGGAGGCGTTTGTCCGGGGAACCTGCACGGAGGAGACCGCCCGCCTTTGGGAAGCGACCGTGCACAACCTCCAGTCGAGCTACGACACCCACGTCAAGAACACCCTGCTAGAGACCGGCGACCCGCGGCTTCCAGAGCTCCGTGGGCACATCGCGGCCGCGCTGCACACGCTGGAGGCGGTGACGTTTCTGGTGCACTTCGTGGAGCGCCATGAACGGGGTTTCCGATCCGATTTGGCCGATCACGCGCTCCAGCGGGTCGTGCCCCGGCGCGATGTGCGGGCGGTGACTTTGAACCGTCTTCTGGTCTGGGCCCGGGAGTTTATGCTGTCCGGAGTCGAGCTCGCGGAAGCTCTTCTTCCGAGCTATACGACGGCCTCCGAGGCGGTCCTTCGTCTCGCCGATGGAATCATGTTTCATGCGCGGCCCGCGTCCCTGGTGGTCGCGATCGTCCAGCACCACGGCACGCCGGTGGAGCTAGAGGTGTGCGGTGACACCTGCAACGCGGGCTCCATCCTTGAGCTGATGGTCGCGGTCGGATCTAACCCCGAGGCGCGGGAATTCATCGTGCGCGGCGATGAGCGACCCCTGCGGGACCTTGTGGCCCTGTTCGCATCGAATCTCGCCGAGGGCGGATTCGAAGACTTGCCCGATGCCCTGGGCTACCTCGGGCGGCGCTAGGTCACTGGCGCAAGCGTTCAGGTCGCTACCCCCCCTTGGGGGCTTCTCCTGACCATCCGGGGGGCTAGATCCCCAGGAACAGTCTGTCGGCAAGGATCTTGGGCAGTCCTGCCCGCAAGATGCGATCGGCTTCCTGCTCGATGTCGTAGTCCAATCGGTAGAGCTCGACGACGTGCTTCTCCGAGTCGTAAATGGCGTAGGCCGCCCGGGGATCGTCGTCCCGGGGCTGGCCGACACTCCCCACGTTTACGAGGGCGGCGATGGCGTCGCCCAGATCGACCTGCACTTCGAAGGTGTACGAGGTTCGATGGGGCGACTCATGCAGTCGCATGAGGGTGACGGGCCGATGGGTATGGCCCAGGAAGCAGACAGGGCGCTCCAGGACATCAAAAGACGGGTCCCCGTCTTCGGGCTTCTGGATGTAGTCGAATCGCTCCGGTTTGTAGAGCGTGCCATGGCTCAGGGTGCAGTGCTCCGTGGAGAGCGTCAGGGGCAACTCGTCGAGCCACGTCAGGTCGCTCCGGGTGAGTTGCGATTTCGTGTAGTCCACGGCAATCCGGGCCACTTCATTGAAGGTTCGGGGATCGACGAGGCCCGTGCAGGCCCCGTCGTGATTGCCCATGACCACGAGGGCGTTCCTTTCCCGCAGCCGTTCAATGCACTCCGAGGGGGACGATCCGTACCCCACCACGTCGCCCACCTGGAGCAACCGATCGACCTTGGCATCCTCCACCACCTCCAAGACGGCATCTAGCGCCGCCAGATTGGCGTGGATGTCACCGAGGATCGCGTAGCGCATGGGGTGGAGTCTGGCGGGGCGTGTGGGGCGATACCAGAGCAACGCTCAAGAGTCCAAACGTGACGATGGGCAACACCCGAACCCAAGAAGCGGGGTCGCCGATGCGGTCGGTCCCCAGATCAGAAGAAGCCTGGAGCGCCTCCGAAGCGAACGATGCCCGTAACGGCGCTCCCACATCGAGCATCACTCCGAACCCACTGGCGAGTTGGCCGTGTCCGTCGAGGAGGCCGGGTCCAGCGAGGACAAGGACGCACAGACTCGCCAGAAGGGCCATCGTTTGGGCCCGGGGCGGCCCGCCCTCTGGCCTGGGGGCGCCCCGGAGAACCAAGGTGGCCATGAGGCAGAAATGCAGCCACCCGAGTGCCATCCCCCCCATCGCGGCGCGGGCATCGAAGGCGCCGAGCTGCCATGTCTTCAGCAGATGGGCGGGGACCAAGACGGCAAGGGCGCAGAGCGTGGCCGGTAGGACAAGGACGATGGCCTCAAGCGCTACCCGCCGGAGGGGAGCCAGTTTGCGGGTAAGTGCGGCATAAGGACGCATCTCCATGGCCGCCGCGCTGGCGCCGAGGATGCCGGCGATAAATGCAATCTCGTAATGAGCCGAGAGCCGCTGGAGATCCTCCGTCGTCAAGCCCAAGGGAAGCCACCGCTCGAGCCAGCGGGCGAAAGCCAACGCTGAAGCTGCCAGCATCCAGGTTGTGGGCCGGCCTAACCAGGCGGCCCAGATGTTCTTCGCGATGAGCCATTCCGTCATGGCTGGCCAACCTTACCGATTGGGTGCAGGACCTGCTGCTGGGCCCTTCTTTGCTTCCATGTTTACGGTTGTCGAGATGGTCAGCAACTTCGAGTGCCGGCCTTGGAGTCCCATCGTTAGAATGACTGACCGACGGTGCGCTTGGAGACATCCGCGTCGTCCTCCCCTACCTGCACCCGCACAACGACGGATCGATGGAACGACGATTGGGCCGTGGCCTGGGCTCTCTGCTCGGGCAATCTCAGACCTCACAAGAGGGTTCTGGCGAGGCCAGTTCCAAGGAGCCGACCACCGCCCCCCGCCGGGCGGCGACGCCCAAGGCTCCTGCGCGCAAAGCCACGGCCCAAGAGGCGAGCTCTGGCGCCGGTGACGACTCGGACCCTGCCGAGCCAGAGGCCTCGATCGGCCGGCTGATCGACGTGGCCGCCATCCGCCGGAATCCAGATCAGCCGCGGAAGACCTTCGCAAGCGAGGCACTCGAGGAGCTCCGGCAGAGCATTCAGCGCCACGGGGTTCTTCAGCCCATTTGCCTGCGTCGCGTGGACCAGGGATACGAAATCGTATCTGGGGAGCGTCGCTGGCGTGCCGCTCGAAGTGCCGGTTTGAAGGCGATCCCCGCCGTCGTTCGAGATGACGTTTCGGACGATGTGAGCCTTGAGCTTGCGATCGTCGAGAACATCCAGCGACAAGACTTGGATGCCCTCGAGAAGGCGCGCGGCTACCAGGCGCTGATGGAGCGCTTTGAGTTGACCCAAGTCCAGGTGGCGGAGCGGGTCGGGCTGAAGCGCTCCTCCGTGACGAACCAGCTGCGATTGCTGGACCTTCCGCACGATGCCCAGGAGGCACTTTCGACGGGCCTGATTTCCATGGGGCACGCGCGGGCCCTTCTGGGTCTCAAGGACGAGCCGACGATTCTGGGCGCCCTGGAGAAAGTCGTCCGCGGGGACCTCTCTGTCCGCGAGACGGAGGCCCTTTCCCGGCCCGCGTCCGCTGCTCCCCCGAAAGGAAAGGTTGACGCCCCTGAGGAATCCCAACCCCGTGCCCCATGGGTAAAGGAGATGGAGTCGCGTCTGCGCGAAGCCTTGGGTGTGAAGGTCACGGTCCGCAACGGCAAGCGATATAAGGGCTGTCTCTTATACACATCTCCGAGCCCACGA
>CAJXRJ010000619.1 GCA_913058555.1 uncultured bacterium | reverse complement strand
GGTCCCCTGTGCCCCGGAACGGGCCGAGCTCCATGGAAAGTGCCGCCACCACCCCAACCCGCCGTCGCGGGAGCCCCGCCGATTCCCTTTCCACAGACGCCATGGGCCCAGGGTAGGCTTTCGGCGTCACCCCCGAGGGGTCGAACAGACTCAGTCACCCCCCGGGTGCGCCCAGCGCGCACACGGTGCGCACCCTGTGCGCGCGGCCTGCGCCATCCCACCGCCCTCCCATGCTCATCGCCGTCACCGGATCCACTGGCTTTATCGGCCAGTACGTCGTTCGCCGCCTCCTCGCTGACGGGCACCGCGTCCGTGCCTTCGTACGCCCAGGGAGGGGCACGGTCCTGACCTCCCAGGACCTGCCCAACCCCGAGAACCTCGAACTTCACGAGGGTGACCTCGTGGACAAGGACAGCGTCGACGGCTTCCAGAAGGACGCCGACTACCTCATCCACCTCGCCAGCGCCCACGACCACCACGACGAAGACGTCATGCAGAAGGTCAACGTGGCGGGCACCCAGAACCTCGTGGCCGACGCGGAAAAAAATGCCGCCGAGCACTTCCAGTTCATCAACGTCGCCTCAGCGGTGATCGGTGTCCCGGTGTACAGCTACTACCGCGACTCTAAGCGTGTGCAGGAGAAGATCGTTCGGGCTTCGAGCCTGCGCTGGGCGTCCTTCCGGCCCACCCTCGTCTACGGGCGTGACGACCACCGTCACACAGCCCCACTTCTGCGTAAGTGCGGCGCCCAGAAGGGCAACTACTGGATCTACCACGAAGGTCTTTCCAAGCTGAACCCAGTGCACGTGGACGACCTGGTGGACGCCATCGTGAGGTCGCTGACCTACGAGCGAGGACGCGAGGACTACCGCATCTTCGAGATCGCGGGCCCCTTCGGAATCTCCTTCAACGACTTCGTCGACCTCACCGTCGCCGCCACCGGCGGCAAGGTGAAGCGGCGCAACATCCCCCGCCGCTGGGTCGAGCGGGCGATCCTGTTCAAGGGCCTCTTCAAGGACGTCACCAAGGAACGCCGTGGGGCGGGCTACTTCTCCCTCCACCACGACCACGACATCACGGCCGCCCGCGAGGAGCTGGGCTGGGAGCCCCGCCCCTACAGCGAAGGGGTCCAAGACGTGGCCGCGGGCGATTGGTGGAAGGAAGATCAGTCCTCCGGCAAGACGGAGAACCTGGGTATCTAGCCGCCATCGCCGGAACCCAGCAATTTTTTCCAGGGCCAGTGGGGAAGCCCTGTGGCGATCGGCCGGACGAAATCGAGACGGGTCGGATGGGGAACACCGCTTCTTTCGGAACGTTGGCTCCAGATGGGCGTGAGTAGATTCCGACCATCCATGCACGAGCGCACCCCCAGCGCACCATGCAAGACCTCTACTCACAAGAGATCACCGACCTTCTAGCTCTGGCGAGCGACGTTAAGCAACGTCTGCGTCAGCTCGAAGGAACTGGTGAACGCGCGCCGAACGGCGCTGGCGGCAAAGCCCCCGATTCGGGCGCCCTAGGTCGCGCACGGAACCACCTCGAGCTCGCCCTCGAGTCCCTCGGAGCCCCGACCTGGGGCTTCGCAAGCTCCTCGGCGATGCTCCCGATCACGGGTTTCTACTCGTCGAACATCTACAAGGCACTCAAGGACCTGCGCGACGGCAAAAGCCACGGGCAGGACCCCAAGCCGACCACGGCCAAGCAGCGTAAGGCCAGCCGCCCCCGTGCGGTCGACCATGGTCCGATCGACCATGGTCCCGCGAAGACCGGCCCGATCGTCAGCGACGGTGAAGAGAGCCTGCCCGTCCACGACGCCGACAAGGCGCCCAGCGTGTGGGTCAAGAGCCGGGTCGACGAGATCCAGCGCGCCCTGACGGCCGCGTTCGGCGACGACGAGATGCTCCCGGACGAGCAGCTTCAGCCGAAGCCCTTTGCGACGCCGGAGTTCATGGGCAACACCGACGCCCTTTCCGTGCCAGAGCTGGTGGGGTTCTTCCAGCTCCAGGGCAAGACCGGCGTGCTCACGATCGATGCTCGCCAGGAGCAGTTCAAGCTCGAGTACCTCCGCGGTGAGCTCATCCACGCGGGCAGTTCGAGCTCCCCCAACGGCGAACGCCTCGGGGAGATCCTCATTCAACTTGGCCACCTCACCGAGGGCAAACTCGGAGGCCTACTGCAGGGCAAGAGTCAGGCCGAGCGCCTGGGCGAAGCCCTGCGCCGGGGCGAGATCATCTCCGAAGAGGCCCTGGCCCAGGGCCTCGAGGTCCAGATCCAACGCATCTTCCACCGACTCTTCAACCTCGGCGGCTGCCGGTTCACCTTCCGCGAAGGGCTCGAAGGCGAGCCCCGCGCCCGGGTCCGGTACAACGTGACGCGACTTCTCCTGGAGACCGCGCGGCACCACGACGAGATCGAGCAGCGCCGCGATTCGGCCTAGCTATTTGGAGGGTCTGGGCAACGCCGCGAGGCGTTCGAGGGGCGGTTTTCTGGATAGTTGAATTGTTCAACGGCCTGCTAGGGGCTCGCGAGGCCTGAGACGCGCCGCAGATCGAGCGCCGAGATTGGGCCTGATTGGGAAGCGACGGGACACCGCCTTGGCACCTAATGCGAAGGCGGTGCACACTTGTCCCGTGATCCTCGTCGCCCTTCTCATCGTCTCTTCGCAGTCGGGGTCCCCTGACCCGGCACCGCCCAGCATCGACTTCTCGCGGGACGTCAAGCCGATCCTCTCCGACCGGTGCTACCAGTGCCACGGTCCCGACGCCACCAATGCGGAGTCGGACCTGCGCCTCGACTCCTTCGAAGCCGCCACCGAGGACTTTGGTGGTTACGCCGCCGTGGTCCCGGGCGATGCGACGGCGAGCGAGCTGATGCAGCGCATCACGCATTCACGGCCAGGCCTTCGCATGCCACCGCCGGATTCGAAGCTCGCGCTGACCGAAGGCGAAATCGAGACGCTGCGGCGCTGGATTGACGAAGGCGCCCCCTTCGACACGCACTGGTCGTTTGCGCCCATCCCGCCCATGGATGCGTCCCGCGACGGAGCACTCACCGTGGACCAGTTCCTGGACGAGGCCCACCGAGCGGCCGGCCTCGAGCCGGCTCCACCCGCAGACCGCGCGACCCTGCTGCGCCGCCTTTGCTTCGATCTCACGGGGCTTCCGCCCTCCCTCGAGGAGCTCGAGGCCTTCGTGGCTGACGAGACGGAAGGCGCTTACGACCGCGCCGTGGAGCGACTGCTCGCGTCCCCCCACCACGCCGAACACCTCGCGACCGGTTGGCTGGACGTCGCGCGCTACGCCGATACGTTCGGGTACCAATCCGACAAGGACATGAACGTCTGGCGTTGGCGCGACTGGGCCATCGACGCATTCGCGGCCAACATGCGCTACGACGAGTTCATCACGCAGCAGCTCGCCGGGGACCTTGTGAAAAGACCCACGCGCCAGACGCGGATCGCCACCACCTTCAACCGCCTGCACCGGCAAACCAACGAGGGCGGAAGCGTCGAGGAAGAGTACCGCGTCGAATCGGTGGCCGACCGCGTCGAGACGATGTCCAGCGCCTTCCTTGGACTGACCGTGGGCTGCGCGAAGTGCCACGACCACAAGTTCGATCCGATCACACAGAAGGACTACTTCGGGCTCTTCGCGATCTTCGACGGCATCGACGAGAGCGGCCTCTATTCGCACTTCACCAACTCGGTGCCGACCCCGGCCCTCGATCTCCCCGGCGACGCGCAGGAAAAGGAGCTTCGGGACCTGCAGGATCGGATCGAAGTCATGGAAGCACAGGGCGTGCCGGGCGAACGGACAGGCGCGACGGTGTACTTCACAGACTTCGATGACCTCGGCCCCGATGGCACGGCCTTGCCCGACGAAGAGAAGGCGAAGCGCAGCTTGGTGGGATCTCCGACTCCGGTTGCCCACGGACCTGGACACGCCGTCCGCCTCTCTGGCGAGAACGCGGTGGAGTTCCCCGGGACCGGCGTCTTCCAGCGGTGGGACGCCTTCAGCATCGGCCTCGATCTCAAGCTCCCGGAGGCCTACGTGCGCGCCGTCGTCATCCACCGCACCAAGTCCTGGACAGACTCAGGGAGCCGCGGCTACCAGGTCCTGATCGAGGACGGGAAGGTCACCGTGGCGCTGGTGCACTTTTGGCCGGGGAATGCGATCGCCGTTCGCTCTCGGCAATCGCTCCCCGTGGACGAGTGGGCCCACGTGGCCTTCACCTACGACGGCTCCAGCCGCGCCTCGGGCCTTCGGCTCTTCGTGAACGGGGAGATCGCCGAGACCGAAGTCGTCCGGGATCACCTCACCCGAACCATCCGCGGCGGCAGCATCGGGCACCTCAATATCGGGAGTCGATTCCGCGACCGGGGCTTCAAAGGCGGCGAGGTGGACGACGTTTTTGTCTGCAACTACGAGCTCTCCCCCGGGGAGGTCCGACATGCGGCCAGCGCGGGGGCGCCGCCCGCGCCCTCCCCAAACGAGGATGCTGGTACCGAGGATGCTGGTACCGAGGATGCTGGTACCGGGGATGCTGGTACCGGGGATGCTGGTACCGCTGTC
>CAJXRJ010000618.1 GCA_913058555.1 uncultured bacterium | reverse complement strand
CACTGCATATCGTCGGCAGCTCAGATGTGTATAAGAGACAGTCGGTGATTTGCTCCGCCGGAAATGGAGATTCCCAGCTCACCCCGAAGCCCCCCGCTCCCAGCTGGATCGTGCCTGGAGGGGGGCAAGCACCCGGCCCCAGCGGTATCCTCCGGCCATGTCCAACCCCCGCGCCTTTGATGTGGCCGGCCTTCGAATCGGCCAAGGCTCTCTGTTCTTCCTCACCGGCCCGTGCGTCCTCGAGGAGAGGCAGAAGACCATCGACATCGCGGGGACGATCAAGGACGCCATGGCGGACCGCGACCTGCCTTTCATCTTCAAGGCCAGCTTCGACAAGGCCAACCGCTCGAGCCTGACGGGCGGCCGCGGCCCGGGCATCAAAGAGGGCCTTGAGTGGCTCGCCGCGGTGAAACGCGAGGTGGGCGTGCCCATCGTCACCGACGTGCACCACCCCGATCAATGCGCCCAAGTTGCCGAGGTCGCCGACGTGCTCCAAATCCCGGCCTTCCTCTGCCGCCAAACCGACCTCCTCGTCGCGGCCGCCCGAACCGGCAAGGCCGTCAACGTCAAGAAAGGCCAGTTCCTGAGCCCGTGGGACATGGGCAATGTCGCCAAGAAGGTGACCGAGTCGGGCAATCCCCGCGTGATGGTCACCGAACGCGGCACGACCTTTGGCTACGGCCGACTCGTCGTCGACATGGCTGGCCTGCGCGACATGGAAGAAACAGGCCACCCCGTCGTCTTCGATGCAACCCACGCCGTCCAGCGCCCTGGCGCGCTCGGCGACCGCACCGGCGGCGACCGCACTTTGGTCCCCCTCCTCGCCCGCGCCGCCATCGCCACCGGCTGCGTGCACGGCATCTTCATGGAGACCCACCCCGACCCGGATAGCTCTCCCTCGGACGGTCCCAACATGGTCAAACTCGACCACCTCCCCACCGTCCTCGACGAACTGCTCGCCGTGCACGACGCCGTCTCCGACCTTTAGCTGCAGTCCCCCCCCGAGGTCACTCGGGGAAGAGGTCGCGGCCGTCGAAGGTGGTGCCGCTCTTGAGACCGGTGCCGCCGAGGAGAGAGGGCACGATGTCCTGGCTGCCAGCGACGCGGCCGTCCCGGCCGGCGGGGAAGCCAGGGCCGTAGAAGATGAGAGGGATGCGACGGTCGTACCAGTGGGGCGAGCCGTGACTCGTTCCTTTTGCATTACCGACGAGGACTCCCGGCGCATTGATCACGACGACGTCAATCGTCCGGTCGGGATGGAACGAGTAGTAGAGCGCGCGGCGCACGCCCATCTGATCCGGTCCGAAGCCCGCGATCTCGTCGTAGGAGTAGGCGTCATCAACCCAAGGGAATTGGGACCGCAGCTCACGAATGACGTTCGCCATCGTGCGGCGTGCCAATTCAGGATCGATGCCGGTGCCCTCGAGGCTCTTTGGGTCGATGCGATAACCGCCGGGCCCCGAGCGCTCTTTGACCCTTGCGCCGAGGCGCACCTCCATGCGGTCGCGGATGGCCGCGCGCAACGCTTTGACCTCCTCGCCAAGGACCCGTCGCGAACTCACGCCGTTCGCCGCCAGGCGTTCAGGCAAGGGGAGCACGCCGTGATCCGCGGTCAACGCGGCGACCCATTGCCCCTTGCCCACCGACTCGTCGAGGGTCTCGAAGAGCACGCCAAGGGAACGGTCTAGCCGAAAAAGCAGGTCGGTGACCTCGCGGCTATAGGGGCCGTTGACATGGCCCACGACGTCGCAACCGGAGAAGCTCAAGGCGAGGAGATCGGTGTGCCCGTCCTGCCCGAGCCCCATGGCGTTGACGAGGCGCCCGCCCATGATGCCGACGTAGCCGTCGACGGCGGGCGTCGCGTAGGCGTAGGCGCCGAGCTTCTCCGCAGGGAGGTCCGCCGGCACTTCGTAGGGGAACGTCACCCCTGACTCGCCCATGGGCTTCTCGCCGGGGCGATCGTCCGGTGCGGTGCCCCACTTGGCGTGATCGCCGCCCACTTTGTCCAGGGGACTTGAGTCCACCCAAGGCTCCGACCGCAGCCGCTCGACCCAGGTCCCATTGAATTCGGTCACCACCTCGGGCAAGTGCGTGCCGTACGCGGTCGAAGTCACGAACCCAGCGCTCTTCGACTTGTCCCACCAGAGGGCTATCCCCTTGGAGGACCCGCACATACCGATGGCGGCGCGGTCCTTGCCGGAGACCGACGCAACCTTGGCCTCGGGATCAAGGCGCTGGAGGATCTCGCCCAGGGTCGGGCGCAAGATCGTCCGCGGCGAGCGCCGGCCGGTGCCCTCCACGATGCCCGCACCGGTCACGAGGCTGACCTCGGAGTCCTCCACGCAGTAGGTCCGCTTCTCCCTGACGCGGTCCCAAAACTCGTTCCCGACGACCCCGTGGCTCCGTGGGAGGCAACCTGTGGCCAGGGTCGCATGGCCCGCGCCCGTCTCGGTGCGTGCGTACGGCAGCTCCGCATTCTCGAAGACAGCCCCTTCACGGAACAGCCGGCCCAGGCCCCCATCCATGTGGGGCCCGAGGCGGTCCAGCTGCTCGGGAATGAACTGGTCCACCGTGATCAGGACCATGAGCCGGGGTGAAGCGGGTGCCTCCGCGCCAATTGTCGACTCCTGGGGCGCGACGGCAAGGGCGAGACAAAGGGGTAGCTGAAGAAGGGCCATGGGGATTGGGGGCACTGCGTGGGTGATCTGAGCCCCACCGGAAGGCCAAGGGGCATACCAAGGTCCATGAGGAACCCGGAGTCGCCGGGATTCTCCATTCCAAGGGCCCTTCCAGCACGGATTCCGGCGGTTTTTGGCGGCGCCTGGGGCCCCCGGGCCCCACCTAAGAAACCCGCCATCGACGACTTAGGACGGTTAGGAAACCGTTTCCACCCAGCGAAAGACCCCACGCATTTGCCAATTGCGATTTTGTAGGTATCTTTCGTCGCTCCAACGGCGACACGACAAAGGCAAACCGGACGCAAGTCCGGGGCGCAAAGCCACGGGCCCCTTGTGGGTAGCCGGGTTACCGAATGTCGCTGGCTTGACCAACATCGAGTCTGTCGTCCGAGGAGCGCCGCGGAACCACCTTTTGGTTTTGCCTCGGATGGAAGGACTGTTGGTCAGTTGGGAACTTCGGTTCCTCGCTGCCCTCCGGCCCGGGCCTGGTGTCGACCGGCCCGGGCTGGCCTTTACCCCCGAGGTGATCAAAAAGGTGTGCCGCCCTCCCAAGGACGACGCACATGAAAGCCACCACCCAAAACCGGACCCAGCCCAGCGCCACCAAAGCGCAGGCATCAGGATCCGACGCTGGCCAGCGGCTTGCCATCGCCCAAGGAGATCTCGAACACGGTGTAGGCGACTGCCTGCACCGTATGGCCCAGACGCAAGGGAACCTAGTTCCTGTGCGCTTGGGAACCATGAAGGCGCCCGTGCTGCCCCTCGGCTTCGGCCTTGGGTGGAACGGGTTGGAGGACGCGCGATTGGGGAATGGCGCGCTCTCTAGAAGGAGGAGCGGAGCTCGAAGTGGCGTGGGGACGTCGCTTTCGGGATCCACCGTCAAGGAAACGTGCACCGTTCGGGGGATGGGGATCCCCGGTTTCTGGTTGCACCTCGGTGATGAAGCGGCTTCGGCTGCCTTCGGGATCGCAAGGGGGTCGACTGCGCTTCGCGCGTGAGTCGATGACGATCAAGCGGTGAGCCTTCGGGTTCCCGCAGCCGAGCCTTCCTTGGGGAGCCCGGGTCTTTGGACCCGGGTTCCTTTTTTTGGTGCCCACGCCGAGCGGACGTTCCCCCTCCTCCGTTGGGCACGTTCTGTCAGTGCGCGGCGACGTCGGGCTGGCCGACGCGGAAGCGGTCCTGCATGCGCTCGATCAGGCGCGTGTGGATCTTGCACACGCGGGACTCAGAAAGCCCCGTCATCTCGCCGATCTCGCGCATGGGAAGCTCTTCCCAGTACTTGAGGTAGACGATGCGCTTCTCCTGTTCCGACAGGCGGTGACCCACGAGCTTCAAGAGCTCATCGCGGGAGAGCTTCTCCCCAGGCACTTCGGCATCGCGATCCGGCACGAGATTCAGAGCACTCATCGCGGAACCGTCGTCCGACGATTCATCCGCGGGCATCGAACCGCTGGGAGTGCCGGGCAGGCCCACGCCGAACGTCTGCTGGTAGACATCCAGGCCGAGTCCCATGGCGGAAGCGATCTCGGCGTCGCCGGGCTCCCGTCCCATTTCACGGCGCAGGCGCTCGAGGGTGCGCTTCTGCTGTTCGATCTTGAAGCGCCACGGACGCGGCAGCCAATCCTGGGAGCGCAGCTCATCGAGCAGCGACCCCTTCACGCGCAGCTCGCAATACGACTCAAAGCGCACGCCGCGCTCGTGGTCGAAGCCATGGATCGCGCGAATCAGGCCAACGTTGGCCGCGGTCGACAAGTCGCCACGGTCCACGGAGCGCGGCAAGCGCGTCGCGAAGCGGCGAATGATCTGGCGCACGAGCGGCTGATACAGCACCACCAGCTCGTTGCGGGTGTCATCCGAAGGGTTTTCCCTGAAGATGGCCCAAAGCCGCTCGGCCTCCGCG
>CAJXRJ010000617.1 GCA_913058555.1 uncultured bacterium | reverse complement strand
GTATAAGAGACAGGCGAGGTCACTGAGTTCAGTCGCCTCGCCACATTCGCTCTCCCTGTCACAGGCTAACGGCCAGGCACGGAGGGCCTAGTTTCGGTAGCTCTGAAGGGGCGCCGGAATGCGCCCGCCTCGGCGCCACAGGACGTCGCAGCTAAAATTGCCGGGGTCCTGCACGATGGCCGTGCCAAGCAGTCCGCCCCAATCGTGCATCTCGCCGGGCCCTTTGCCCGGCACGGGGATCGCGCGGACGGCGGTGGTCTTCTGATTGACCATGCCGATCGCCATTTCGTCGGCGATGATGCCGGTCAGCATCGCAGGACTGATGTCGCCGGGGACGGCGACCATGTCGAGGCCCACGGAGCAAACCGTGGTCATGGCCTCGAGCTTGGCCAGGGACAGAGCCCCCTTCGCGACCGCGTCGATCATGCCTTGGTCCTCGGAGACGGGGATGAAGGCGCCGGAGAGGCCGCCAACGCTCGACGAGGCCATGGCGCCGCCTTTCTTCACCGCATCCGTAAGCAGCGCCAGGGCCGCCGTCGTGCCGGGGGCACCGGTCACGTCTACGCCGATCAACTCCAGGATGTCCGCAACGGAGTCCCCCACCGCGGGCGTCGGGGCCAGCGAGACGTCGACGATCCCAAAGACCGTCCCCATGCGCCGTGCGGCTTCGCGGCCCACGAGTTCGCCCATGCGGGTGATTTTGAAGGCCGTGCGCTTGATCGTCTCGGCCACGGCCAGGAGATCGGCGTCGGGGCCGAGGCGCTCGAGGGCCGAACGCACCAC
Organism: uncultured bacterium; assembly: GCA_913058555.1. Classification (GTDB taxonomy): domain Bacteria; phylum Planctomycetota; class UBA1135; order UBA1135; genus Saltatorellus. The sequence continues at coordinate 3,810 of CAJXRJ010000617.1, read as the reverse complement.
GCCGGGGCCGGAGACACCAACGTTGAGAACGGTCTCCGGCTCGCCGATGCCGATGTGCGCGCCCGCGATGAACGGGTTGTCCTCGACCGGGTTGGAGAAGCACACCAGCTTCGCGCAGCCCAGGCCGCCGTCCGCCGCCGTCTTGTGCGCCGTGTCGATCACGATCTGGGCGAAGCGCGCCACGGCGTCCATGTTGATGCCCGCCTTCGTCGTGGCGAGGGAGACCGAAGAGCACACGCGCTCGGTCTCCGCCATGGCGTCCGGGATGGAGTTGAAGAGCGCCATGTCCGCGTTCGTGAACCCCTTGTGCACATAGGCGGTGAAGCCGCCGATGTAATCGATCCCGATCTCCTTGGCCGCGGCATCCATGGCCCGGGCAAAGGGCACGAGGTCCTCGCTGCCCGAGGCCGCCGCCACGAGTGAGATCGGCGTGGTCGCGACACGCTTGTTGATGATCGGAACGCCGAGGTCAGCCTCTATGCCGCCGGCCACGTCCACGAGGTTGCGTCCGTGGTGCACGATCTTGGCGTAGACCTTTTCGCACGAGGACTCGAGGTCCGGGTCAGCGCAGTCGAGCAGATTGATCCCGAAGGTGGTCGTGCGGATGTCGAACGTTTCGAGTTCGAACATCCTCACCGTTTCGAGGATCTCGCTATCGGTAAACGGCATATGGATCAGACTCGGTGCATGAAGCGGAAGACTTTCTCGTGCATGACGCGGACGACATAGTCGCTCTCCCCGCCAAGGCACTGAAGGGAGTCCTTGAGGGTCCCGAAGTCGCGGCCCGGGGGCACAGCGCAGGTCAGGACCATGTGGAAGTACGTGCCGACGGTGCGCTGGCTGATATCGCGGACGTCGCACTCGGCGTTGCCGAGGGCCGCGGTGACCTCGGCCAAGACGCCGGGGCGGTTGCGCCCGACGACGGTGACCACGAGGCCGATCCCGTCCGTCGATGACGGCTCCGGCATGTGGGGCAGGCTCTTCTGGGCGCGGGCCGCATCGGGGCCGCGATCCGGCATCGGCGGCGCGTAGGCGCCCGCCGGGCCCGCAATGCGAATGCCCATTGCGGCGGCGGCCTCCGCGGCCTGGGGCGTCACCACGGTGTCGCCGTCCAGATGGATCTCGGGTCCTCCGAGTCGCCGTACGTCTTCGGCCGTCAGGAATCGTCGCGCCATAGCTTCATGCACCTCCGAAGGGACCGGTGGCCGAGCTTTCCGTTCCGAAAGGCTCGGGACCGTTCGGTCCAATGCGCGTGACCACTGCGCGTCCTTGGTCGACTTGGACGACGTAGGTGCCGTCCGTGGATTTCATCTTCTGCCAAAGCCCCGAAGGCAGGTTCGCACCGCCCCCGGAAGCGCCGTCCTCATCCGCGTACACAACGCGCATGCCCCGCGAGAACGCGAGATCGAGCGCCGCCGGCGTCGCAATGCGCTTCGGCCCCAGCACGAGTTCCGTAGCCCCGGGCGCCATGCGGCGCACGTCGGCTTCGGTCACGAGCTGCTTCTGCTTTGCCAAGGCGAATGGAGGGGGCGAACGTCGGGGACGGGCGTGGAAAAACGGGCGTTGGGTTCACAGGATCGGTGAACCGATCACAGATGAGACGCGAGGTCCGGGTGGGCCTTGGCGATCACAACGTGCCTCGCAAGGCGCGCTGCGGCCTCGGCGCTCTTCGCGCCCGCCTGGACGGAGCTGCGCACGTCGGAGACTTCGCCCATCATGGACACGTAGCTCTTGCCCCCCAGGCCATTGGCGATGCGGAGCTCCAGCAAGCTCACTTCCGCCTCCTTCAACGCGATATCCGCGGCGGAGATGCAGGAGGCCACCGTCGTCGTCTCGATCACGCCCAAGGCGTCCAGTTCCTCGTGGCCGATCGGCTCGTCCTCGCGGCGCAAGGCCTCGAGCACGCCCGGGTGGACCTGGGGAATCAAGAGCTGGTCGACGAGGTCGCCGCGGGCCACTTCCGCGCCCCGGCGAAGCGCGCTCCTAAGGTCCTCGATGGACCCCGTGAAGAGCACCACGTACTTGCCCGGCTGCACGTGGGTCGAAAAGAGCAGCTCGATGTCGCTCTCCCAAAGGATCGCGTCGGCCATCTCGATACCGGCCGCAACGCTCGACGTCTCGAGCACCGCGATCGCGGGCTGAACGTCGACCTTGTGGATCGTGGGGTTGTAGTCGTTTCGTTGCATGGCGGAGAGCTCCGGCAGGAACCCGGCAAGGGGCCCCGTGAAAGGGCCCCGAAGAGGCGATTCTTTTGGATGGGTCCCCGGCCAAGGCGCGAACCCGGCGTCCAAGGACCGTTAGGTAATGGTCAGCTGGCCCCGTCAGAGGACGGCACGTCGGAATCCACGTGCCCACCGATGCGGCGCCCGTCGGCGAGGTCCATGGAGTCGATGATGCCCGCGATTGCCGTCTGGAAGCCGATGTCATGGCCGAGGCCAATCGCGTGGCGTGCGGCCCGTCCGTGCACCACGAGCACGCGCTCGCCGATGCCTGCACCGATGGGGTCCGCGGCGATCATGGTCTCGGCCGACTCCTTCCCGTCGGTGGTGAACGGACGCACCACGAGGAACCGCAGCCCCTCGAGGGTTGGGTCTTTCTTGGTGGACCAGACGGTCCCGATGACGGTGGCGATGTGCATCAGGCGTCTCCTGTGCCGATGCCGGGGCGCCAGCTTGGGGGAGCGTCGGGCGCGTAGACATCGTCGACGATGCCCACGATCGCAGCCTCGTACGCCAGGTCCCCGTCGCCGCCGCAGGCGACCCGCGCCGCCTTGCCAAAGGCCACCATGACGTGCTCGCCGAGGTCGGCGCCCACCGGATCCACCGCGATGACCGGGGTCACCTTGGGCGCGCCGGGGTCCTTCATGTCGTCGAGGGCCTCGATCACGAGGAGACGTTTGCCGCGGAGGTCGGGGACCTCCTTGGTCGCCCAAACTTGACCGATCACTTTGCCGAGGAACATGGGAGTCAGGCGCCTCCCTGGGGCGCATCGCGGACGGTCTCGAGGACCCGCCGCACCGCTTCGGCCGCGGCCTCCACCTCAGCGTCGCCGCCGCAGATCCGGAGCCTGCCCACCGCGCCGCTGGTGCGCATGGAGGCGATCCGGATGGGCGCCGCCTTCTCGGCCTCGTTGGCGCAGCGCACGACGTGCACGGCGGGTGAGACCTCGAGGGTGTAAAGGGTGTCGTCCCCGAGGACGAGCATGCCGCCGCGGGCCTGGTTGAGGAGCGTGGCGTGGTGCGCCGTGATCTTGCGGATGATCTCGTCGTTGAGGATCTCAGGCATGGGCTGGTCGCCCCATGTCTTCCCCATCGCCTTCAGGATCTCAGATCCAGCCGCCAGCACCTGCCCCTGGTCGGGGCCGTGCACCTCAAGGCTCCCGAAGTGGCGCTCGGTCATGAGCGCGCCGGGGGTCACGTCGCAGCGTTTGAGGGCGATGTCCAGGAGCCGGTTCACCACGATGCCCGGGCGCACCTCCAGCCAGAACGCGCTCTCCCCTTCGACAGGGAAGTAGCCGTCCGACTTCATGGCGCTGATCGCGGCGAATTGCGGCTGCATCTGGTCGAGATGCACCGCTCCGCGAAGCTCCACGGAAGTGAGCGAGGTGATGGGCAAAGGCTTTAGTTCCTGGGGGCGACGGTGAGAATCAGTCGGCTCAGCTGATGCCGGGCAGGAAGTCTTCGAGGTCCGCGGCGGGGCGCGGGATCACGTGGACGCTGACGAGCTCGCCGACTCGGCGAGCGGCGGCGGCACCGGCTTCGGTAGCGGCTTTCACCGCTCCGACCTCGCCGCGGACCATGACGGTCACGAG
>CAJXRJ010000616.1 GCA_913058555.1 uncultured bacterium | reverse complement strand
CCCGACCGTGTCCAACTTCGCTGACGTCGCCCAGGCCGAGTCGATGCTCGTGCGCGGCGAGCTCAAGAAAGCGGAGGCCCTCGTCCGCAAGGTCGTCGCCGATCCCAACGCCCCCGACAGCACCCTCGCCGCCGCCTGGACGACCCTCGGGGATTCCCTGTTCAAGCAGTCAGAGGCCATGACCGCCCCGGATCAGAAGGACGAGGCCGTTGCCATGATGAAAGAGGCGCTCCTCGCCTACATGCGCGTCGTCGTCGGCTTCCGCTTCGAGTACGCCTACGTGGCCAAGGCCGCCTTCTACGCCGGCCGTTGCTTCCAGGAGATCGGCGGAGCCGGCGCAGCGGACAACTCGACCCGCCTCTTCCGTTACGTCCGCTCGCGCTTCCGCGGCACGAGCTGGGCCAACAACGCACGCGACTTCGACGCGCGAAACAACAAGTAGTTGCCGCGCCCGGTGGATCCACGGGGGTTCACGGGCGACAGGTTCGAAGCGAGGCCGCTTTCCCCACCCGGGGATCGCGGCCTCGCTTTTTTCGTAGGCGGAGGGCGTCCTCGACTGGAACGGCGCAGGGGCGGCGCACGCCGTGGGGGCGGGGTTCCTGGATTCCCCATCTGGCTTCCGGGGTGGAGTTCTCCACCAAGGGCGAGCGTCCGTATCCCGGCCGAGGCAGCGGCGTCTCTTGGGGTGTGTCCCGGGGCCGAGGCGAGTGCCACGCCCCGGGGGATTCGACCCGAGTTCTACGGCCTGCACGACGAGGCCCAAGCCCTCCGACAACCGCCGCCCATGCCGATCGCCGTCCCACCGCGCCCTGACGTTGCCCGCACCGTTCGCCCAATCCCGTTTGCCCCCCAGCCCTGCCGGCTCGCCCAGAAGTACACCCAGGAGAAGACTCGACCGCGCCATTCAGTGGCGCCCCCCCCGTCACCGGTGGCCCCTGGCGCCATCGTCGACGCGCGCGGCAGCCAGGCGGGGACCGCCAGTGCCCCCGCGGGTTCCCAATGGCAAACTCAGTGGCAGGCCCTCACCCCGTTCCGCAAGACGGTCCAACGCTACCTGCGGCGCCACTGCGTCGACGTCCATCTAGCGGAGGACCTGGCCCAGGAGACCTTTCTTCGGGCGGCCTGCTCCCGGACCCGGGTCGAGGATCTGGACCGGCCGTGTGCTTGGCTGCTCCGAATCGCTTCCAACCTCGTCAAGGACACCGCCCAGAGGGCCTCGCGGGACCAGCTCATGCCCGCAACACACGCCTGCTTCACCGAGCGTGCGGGCTGCGAGCCCATCCCCGGGGACGACGTTTCCCATGCGTACTTCTCCGTAGGGGGGCGGCGCATGAGCTCGTCGGAGCTCGGCGCCCTCCTGCGACGGGTTTGGTGTGAGCTGCCCCCCAGGGACCGGGCGGTCCTCGGTTCGTACTACTTCGAAGGCAAGACGGCCCGTGAGGCTGCGATTCCCTACGGCACGGCGCCTTCGCTGGTGAAAGTGTGGCTTTTTCGCGCCCGAAGGCGCCTTCAGGGCCTGTTGACGGACGGTGTGTCTGTCCATGCGTGACCCGCGTGGAGGCGGCGTGGGACCCCGATCCGGGCATGCGGGTTGGTGCCGAATGATTGGCATCGTGGCCGTTTGGCGCGCCATGCCCGGTGCCTTCGCGCTGCTGGGCTGCCTTTTTGTCCTTCCGCTGTGTTCCTGGCCAAGCACGACGCCAAAGACGGCCGTACCCGACGCCGATGAGTCCGCTGACATCGTGTCATGGCAAACCGCCCGTGCACGACTGGACGAAGCGTCGATGAGGCGGCGCATGGGGGACCGCGAAGGCGCGCTCGTACGGTACCGGAGCGTGCTCGCTGCGCCGTTTGCGCGGGACATGGATCGCGAGCGCGCCGCGTACTGGCACGCGCGGCTGCGCGTCGAACAAGGCGAGCAAAGTGCGCTCTTCGAGCTAGAAAATTGGGTCAGCGAATCACGTGACCCAATGCTGCTTGCACGCACGGCGCAGCTGGCCCGACGCGAGGCGTTGCGCGCGACTTCTCACGAATGGTTATCGCTCTTGAACGAGCTCTATTCCGTTTCTATCGATGCGTTGGTCATTCGCAGTGCCGTGCACGACGAGAACGGTGAGCGAGCAAAACGTTGGCTTGCGACGCTCTCGAAGTGACGCGTGACACGTGTCGTGCGGGATTTTTTTCTAGTGCAACGCTCCGGTTTCGCTGGGTTTTCGGCGATGGAGTACGTATCTATCGCTTTGGGTTCGCATCGAACACCCTGTGCTCAGAGAGGTTCACACCACCTCGACGTTCACATCCAAGGGTGGGAGACGTGTTCCTGATTACGGCCACGACATCGAAAGGCGGCCCACCCTCTCACGAGGGTGGGCCGCCTTGTTCATTACCGCGTATCGAGTTACGCGTACCAGGTTGGTGGGCCTTGGGAGGGACTGCTTTCCTCCCTGGCCCGCCCGTTGACGCCGATGGCGCTACTTACCGATGCCGTAGTAGGTGAAGCCCGCTTCCTCGAGCGTCTTCCGCGGGAAGATGTTCCGCCCGTCAAACACCACGGGCTCCTTCAGCGCAGCCTTCAGGGCGTCAAAGTCGGGTCGGCGGAACTCGTTCCACTCCGTCACGATGACCAGGGCGTCCGCGTCCTCCACGGCCTCCATGGGGCTGCCGGCGTACTCGATCTCGTCCCCCAGATAATGGGCCTTGGACTCCTCCATGGCCTCCGGGTCGTGGGCGACGACGGTGGCTCCAGCGGCCTTGAGGGCCTTGGAAAGCACGATGGCCGGGGCTTCGCGCATGTCGTCGGTGTTGGGCTTGAACGCCAGGCCCCAGAGGGCGAAGCGGCGGCCGGTGAGGTCTTCCCCGAAGTGCTTCACGATCTTGCGATACAGGAGCATCTTCTGGTCGGCGTTGACGTCCTCGACGGCCTTCAGGATCTTGAAGTCGTAGTCGTTGGCGTCGGCGGTGTGGATGATCGCCTTGACGTCCTTCGGGAAGCACGAGCCCCCGTAGCCGATGCCTGAGAACAGGAACCGCGACCCAATCCGGTCGTCCGAGCCAATGCCCTTGCGGACGTTGTCCACGTTGGCGCCGACCCGCTCGCAGACGTTGGCGATCTCGTTCATGAACGAGATGCGGGTGGCCAGCATGGCGTTGGCGGCGTACTTGGTGAGCTCCGCCGAGGCGACGTCCATCGTGTAGATGGGGTTGCCGGTGCGCACGAAGGGCTCATAGAGCTCCGTCATGATGCGCCCGGCGCGCTCGGTGTCGGCGCCGATGACGACCCGGTCCGGCTTCAGGAAGTCGTCGATGGCGGCGCCCTCCTTCAGGAACTCAGGGTTCGACACGACGTCGTACTCGTGCTTCGCGATGGGGCCCATGGCCGCAGAGACCTTGACCGCCGTGCCCACGGGCACGGTCGACTTGTCCACGACAACGGTGTAGCCCGTCATGTGCTCGGCGATGCTGCGGGCCGCGGCGAGCACGTATTGAACGTCGGCGCCACCATCCTCGCCCGGGGGCGTGCCGACGGCGATGAACGCGACCTGTGCGCCCTTCATGCCTTCCGCGTAGTCCGTGGTGAACTTCAGACGCCCATCGCGCACGTTGCGCTTGATGAGCTCTTCCAGGCCGGGCTCGAAGATCGGGACTTTGCCCTCATTCAGGCCGGCGATCTTCTTTTCGTCGATGTCAATGCAGATGACGGTGTTGCCGCTTTCAGCAAAGCAGGTTCCAGCAACAAGGCCGACATAGCCGGATCCGACGACAGCGATACGCATGAGATTGAAGGTGGTGCTCGGGGAGCAGTGGTTCGGAAGTGTGAGAGAGGGTCCCAGCCGGGGAACCCAGCCCAAAAAGGGTCGGGCTCAGGCAGGCTTTCGGGTCGCCGCGGCTCTTGGAATCCGGCAGGATACCGTTTCGGCGGGGTGAGGCCTCAGGGCGCACCCCTCTGAAAGTCGGGCGATTAACTCAGCGGTAGAGTGCCTCGTTTACACCGAGGGAGTCGGGGGTTCGAATCCCTCATCGCCCACCACCCCCCCCTTCAGCCAATTCGAGACCAGTTTTTTGGTCGGATTCAGGCCCCAGTGGATCGCTATGAGCCCCATCTCTGGCCTCCCAGGGCGACGGGCTAGCCCTCCCGAAGGAGCAGGGCCGTCCGCTTCCCTTGGATGGTGGTCACCGCGAGGAGGCCGGCGCTTGCGTCCTTGGTCCGCGCCCCAGCGCGGGCCTTCCCCCCGAACTTCGCCGCCAGGGCCTCGGCGGGCTCCCGGACGCCGCGGGTCTTGACGGTCAACGGCCCGATCCCATGGGCGCGGAGCATGGCCCGGACTCTCTTTGGGTCCGCGGGGGCCATGGCTTGGATCTGCCAGGCCCGGAGCATGCCGTGACCGTCCGGGGCCGACGCCGAGGCCAAAAAACCGCCCTTCAGCCCCGGTTCGAGGGCTCCGAGCCCAAGGTCCACCGCAAATCCTGGGGCGAGTTCGGACTGCCAGAGCGCCACGTCCAGTTCCACCAGCCAGTCCCCGTCGACGGGCGCCCGCTCGTCGATCTCGTCGACGTAGCCCGTGGGGCCGGAGTACTCGGTGCGGTCCCCGCTGCGG
>CAJXRJ010000615.1 GCA_913058555.1 uncultured bacterium | reverse complement strand
GATGTGTATAAGAGACAGGGGGGAGGGGTGGGATCTCCTGGACCCCGGGCGCAGTGAACGTCCCGTCCGAAACGACCGTCGCTGCTTCCAAGACGTGAAGCGCGGGCCCCATGTCGCTGTCGCCACATCCGAAGATCCAGAAGTCGCCCGGCCCGCCAGTAAGGGTGGACCGCAGGAGTCGAACGGAGGCAGAGCCAGACGCGATGAGTGCGGCTCCTCCGTCGACGCTCGTGGACGTGAGGCAGTCACCGGAGTCGTAGCCTGTCTGTCCAGAGATCGATGAGTTGGCGATCGTCACAACGGACGCCCCGAAGGCGCGGATGCCCGTGCCGCCTCCGTAGCAGACCGGGGAAGGAACGATCTCCAGGTTGTCGATGAACACCGTGGAGTCCTCGATCACCATCTGGTCTGACCAGCCAGGGCAAGCCAGGAATGTCCCACCGACGAGCCGCACGTTGTCGGAGCGGGTGATGGTCACCTTTCGCCTGGCTTGGGCCGTGATGCCTGTGGTATCGACGAACACTGGGGCCGCGCAATCGATCACGCGCGTGTCGATGGAAAAGTCCACGAGCACAACGGGAAGCGGCCCTTGAACCCCGGCGACCTTGATCCAGGCAGCCGTCACCCCGGGGCCGCCCATGAGGGTCACAGCGTGGTCGATGAGGGGCGCCCCGTAGTCCCCTGGTCGAACCTCGATACGATCCAAGGGGCCCGCTACGTCGACCGCAGGTTGGAGAGCAGTGAAGTCCACGCCCGGGCCGCCGTCATCATCCACGACGTAGACGGTCTGGGCCCAGGCTGAGCCGGCAAACGAGCCAGCTATCGAGCCAGAAAGCAAGGCGGCATGCGCAAGGGCGTGCCATGGGGCGGTGCGGAGCGATGTCATGGAGCTTCGGCGGGTTCGGGGTTCGGCGATCGATCAGCTCATCGGGAGTGAAAGCACGCACCTGGGCCAACGCCTGGATGCACCTACCAAGGATCGCCTGGCGCTCCTTCGGTTCAGCGATCTGTGGAATCGCCGAGAATCCCGCCGCGGAGCGCCGCGAGCCCCGGTCAGACACGAAGTGAATGTCTCGGAGAGCGTACCCCAGAATTTCAAGTGCCCTTGCTGGGACCTGCGCCCTGGACCTACCGGACTTGCGCTCGATCGAGTGCCGCAAGGCTCCGTTTCGCCACGTCCGTCGACGGGACGGTGGCGCTAGGGAGGTACGGCAGCATCGGGGCCAGAATGCGTGGGGCTAGACCAGGGGCGACCTGCTTGGAGAGCGACAGTGCCGCCGCGGCATACTTCGGTTGGTGATGCTCTTGGGCGCCGAAGAAGTGGCTTCGCTGCATGTGGCGCTCGAAGGGGGCGAGCCACTCGGGGCGGCGCTCGAGGGCACGTTGGGCTGCGAGGGGCGTTGGCTCTTGCCAAAGGGCATCCAAAGTCTTGGGACCTGCGGCGTCCTTGTCCCTTGCGAACCCAGGCAGGGGGTCTTGAAGCAGGCCGCGCCCGGTAAGGAAGTCGCGCACGTCCACTAGCCAGGCGACCGACTGAAGCAGCAACCTCCGCCGAAGGGACTCATCCTGGGTTCTCCCGGCGGCGTGGCGGAACGCTTCGTTCTCGGTCAGTCCGTGGACGGTGAGGAGGGCGGCGCTCGTGCCCACCTGGGATGCGCTCCTCGCAAGGACGATCTGGCTTGCGGCCAGAGCTGCGGCGTCCCAGGCGGCGCGTTGGCCCGCGCCACCGGCGGCGGCTGCGATCATGAGCGCCAAGGCCTCCTCCCGCGATGCGCCCACAAGACCGTTCGCGAGGGCCTCGCTCTTCGCCTGGTCCGGGTCGCCCACGGGCCAATCCTCCGGGAGGTGCGCGAGGGCTTCGCCCGCGGCGGCCCATGCCCCGGTTTGCTTGCCGCTGGGTTGATTCAGGAGTCCATACACGAGGGACCGAAGCGCAGGCACGGCGTACTCCCACCCGATGCGTGCGAGGGTTCGATCGACCTGTGCGGCATAGATGATGTTGTGACCAATCGATGCGAAGTGCCGCGCGGCATAGGGCCAAAGCACGCCCATGGTGAAGTCGCGATCCGCCGCTGCCGCGAGGTCCACCACGGCTTGGTCCGCTCCGTCTTCGTCCCAGCGATCCATGGCCTGGCGCATGTTCTTCGCGGCGACCGCCGGGTCCAATCGTTGTGCTTTCGGTGCGGGGCTAAGTTTCCAGTCACCGTGTTCACGCTTGTCCCGGGCCTGCGAGACCTTGAGATCGTTCAGGTTCCAGAGTGCGGCCAGGTACCGATCCCGTGGACCGAGCGCCTCCGTCAGTTGAAACGCAGAGTTCACCATCATCACGCAGTGCAGCTTCCCGCCCACGTGGCGCGGCTTGACATCGCATACGCCGATGAGGAACACCGCGCCCAACAGTTCCTCCGGGGTGGCGCCCCGCTTGATGGCGGCTTCCGCGCCATGGAACGCTTCGTCGGGACCGCCGCCGCGTAGGCCCTCCGCAAGGTCGAAGAGGTCGCCACGCCCGGCCACGGAAATGCCCCCCAAACCCAGGCTCGCGCCCAGGCCGCCCGTGCCCAGTATCAATGCTCTTCGATCGATCATCTCTATCCTCCTCACTCGATCAGACTCGAAGCGCTGCGGATGGGCGGTACGGATCGCGCAAAGACTGTGGGCAGGCGCGGGGGGTTACGGTTTGCGTTGGCGCGGGTGGGCGATTTCGTCGGCAAGGGCCTCGGCAATGACGCCCGCGCCCGGGGTCCCGTCCGGGAGCTGGTCCATGTACTGGGCCCATACGTGGGCGCCATCGCGGCCACGGATGATCTCCACCAGCACACGTGGTTTCCCGTCGGGAAGGAGTTCACGGCCGTTGATGACGTAGTCGATCCCGTCGGATTCGATCCATTGCCCGAGGGCCCCGGTGTGTTCCGGGTAAGCCTGCGAGGTCGTGGGGCCGATCACGTCGAGGGACGTTCCATTCGTGCCGACCAGCTCCGCCACAAGTGCTTCCGCAAAGCCGTTGTTGGGGGAGAGGGCACTGGGGGAGGAGATCGGCTCGAACGGCATGATGGCGACCTTCGTTGCGCGGCTGGCCGGAGCGCGGGTGACTTGCCAGAGCACAGGCGCGAGGAGCGCGAGGGCTGCCGCGGCGAAGGCTGCGGTCAAGCGCCAGCGCGGCGTCCCCCGATCGGCGCCCGGCCGTGGGGGCGAGTGAGCTCGAATCGACTCGTCGGAGGCGGCCTCGTCCGGGCCAGGCTTGGGCGCGACGGCGTGGGCTTGCACCAGGAATCGATAGCCGCGACGCGGAACGGTCTCCACGAATCGTGGCTCGGAGGCCGAATCGCCCAGGGCGGCGCGGATCTTCCTGACGCACGTGTGCAGGCTCTTCTCGAACTCGACCTGAACGTCGGGCCAAAGGAGGTCGCGAATCTCCTCCAGGGAGGCGATCTCCGGCTGCCGCCTGATGAGATACCCCAGGAGTTTGGCGGGCTGCGGCGGCAGTCGCTGGGACTTGGCCCCACCGCCCTCCGGGCCGGTCAGCTCGCCCGACGCTTCGGTGAATGTGAAGACATCGAACTGAACCGTGGGCTGACTGTCCGTCTGGGTCATGGGGCTGGCCTCAACGCTTCGCGCCCTTCGCGCGCAGGAGTGCGGCGACCTTCGGCTGTTTGGATTGAAGGGCGCATTCCAGGGGCGTTTGCCCCGCGGGGTCGAACTTGCGTCCCACCCGTTCGATGGACGCGCCATTCTCGAGCAACAGGCTGACGGCGTCGGTGGATCCCATGCGCGAGGCCCAGTGAAGCGCCGTCGTCCCAAGCAGGTGTTGCTCCTCGACTTTTGCTCCACGGGCCATCAGCGTTTCCAACATGTCGAGTTCGCATCGTCCAATGAGGGGATACCAAAGGAGCGCGAAATCGTGGCCCCCGCGCTCGTGAATCCGCTTGGGGTCGGCGTCCAGGAGCGCCGAGACACGTTTCTTGTCGCCGCTCATCACGGCCGTGGGAAGGGAATAGGGCGCGCCGCGTTCCACGAGGAAGTCGACCACGGGACGTTGTCCGGTATGGGCGCACGCCTCGACGCATCTCTCGCCGGTCGTGGCCACGGCGTGGACGAGGCGTGGCTCGGCGGCGAACTGGGCCTTGACGGCTTCGAGATTGCCGTGGGAGACGCCGACGAAACGCAGGCGCTTCTCGAGGGGAATGTCATCGATCAGCGGCGGCGAGTAGGCGGCGCCGCTCCCGTCGAAGGCGGTGCGGGAGGTCGAGTGCGTGCGCGGGATCGCCGCGTGGTTCTTGAGGATCCCAACGGCGGCTTGGTGCCCCGCCGCGCGGGCCAGGTCGAGGGCTGTTCTGCCGTCCATGTCTTCGGCCCTGACGTCGGCTCCGAGCCGAATGAGCATCTCCACGAGATCCACGGATCCCCTGCCAGCGGCAACGTGCAGCGGAGTGTCCCCGGTGCGCCCAACGCCGCGGGGGCTCGCGCCGTTGGAAAGCAGCGTGGCCGCGGTCATCTCGGCGACGGTGAGGTCCCGGAAGCCGAGGGCCGCATGGAGGGGCGACGGAGAGCCTGTCTCTTATACACATCTGACGCTGCCGACGATATGCAGTGTGTAGA
>CAJXRJ010000614.1 GCA_913058555.1 uncultured bacterium | reverse complement strand
CTAGTCTCGTGGGCTCGGAGATTTGTATAAGAGGCAGGCTCATCGTGGGGACCTGCGGGGGCCTTCGGGTGGGGACTCCGGTCGGCTCATTGGTCCACGCCGACCTTGCGATTCAATGGGACCTGGCCGTGAGGAGCGGCCATCGTTTGGAGGCGCACGGGGGGCTTCGAGAGCGCTGGCTGGACGTGTCCCCTGGGCTATGTGGACCATACTTGACGGCCGATCGCCCGGCGATCCGCCTGATCGAGCGGTTGCGGCGCGCCCGGGGGATCCGGCGTGCCTCCGAGGAATGGGCCAGGAGGGGACCATTGGGGGGGCTCCCAGGAGATGCCCCACAAAGTAGCCCAGGAATGGGGCACCCAGTAGCGGACATGGAAACCGCCGCCGCTGCAGCGGTGGCGGCTGCGGCGGGCGTCCCGTGGGCCGCCCTGCGGGTTGTGTCGGACGAGCGTCTAGGGTTGGTGGACTCCTTGAATTCGGGCCGGCGGCATCGGGCGAGCTTCGCGGCCAACGCACCGGCGCTCGCGCACGTGCCCGCGGCGACCGTGCCCGACCTTCTCCGTTCCCTGAATAAGTGGTGGCTCAATTCGCAACGGGGGCCTTCGGGTGACGAAAATACGACCATGCGGTCTTCATAACGCCGCTCCACCTGGACCCGCCGACCTGTCGAGATACGATGCGTGCGCCGACGCCCCGCCCTGGGGAGGTCCCGCGGAGATCGATCCGGTGGAGCTTCTCGATGGGTGGTCCCAATCCAAGGCATGATGATTTCGCTTCCCTCCATTTCAGCCCCGACGGGAATTTCCAGTCGGGTCCGGATCAGGGCCCTTAGCCGATGACCGCAGCAGGCACCTTCCTGCGGCGGAACTTCGAGCCGCTGGTCCTTTCGATCCAGGTCCTCATCGACCTGGTGGTGGTGGTGATTGCATGCCTCTGCGCCTGGTGGCTGCGGGAGACGATCGTGGGGAGCGCATCCTTCGGCCCCATGGCCGATGCGCCCCCCAACAGCGACGCCAGCGACTTTCTGCGGTACGCGACGCCGCTCTCGGACTACCGGGAGGTCTTCGCCCTGACGGCGGCCGTCTGCCTGGTCTGTTTCCACACCTTCGGGCTCTACAGCCCGAGCAAGAGCCTGCTCAATGTGGAGGAGTACAAGTCCGTCACGAAGTGCAGCGTCTTTGCGTTCTTCGTCGTGCTGGTGCTGCTCTTCTTCCTCCGGGACGCCGCCCTGCCGGAGAAGGATGTCACTGGTATCTATGCGCCGCTGCTTTGGCTCCACAGCGCCGTGGCCATGGACGTCGAGCCAAACGATCTCTCGCGCCTGACGCTCCTGCTGTCCTTCGTGCTGATCCTCTTCTTCACGATCATCAGCCGGTTCATCTCCTTCCGGGTGATCCAGCGGCTGCATCGACGGGGCATCGGCAACCGCAACGTGCTCGTGGTGGGGGCCGGGTGGACCGGGCGCAAGCTCCAGGAGAAGTTCCTGCACGTGCCCACCCTGGGCCTCAACTTCGTCGGGTTCCTGGACGAGGACCCCGAGCTCGTCGGCACTTGGATCGGCCGCGGGCAGGTGCTCGGCACGGTCAAAGACCTCAAGCGGGTCATGGCCGAGCGCAAGGTCGGGGAGGTCTTCATCTCGCTCCCGGAGACCTACGAGAGCAAGATCATGGAGATGTGTACGGACCTCGACGAGCTCGGGATCCCGTATTACGTCGTGCCTCAGCTCTACAACTTGATGTCGTACAACGTGCGCATCGAGAACCTGGACTCGATCCCGCTCATCACACGCACGGAGCGCCGGGAGTCACTGATGTCCTTGGCGGCCAAGCGCATGTTCGACATCTCCGTGAGCTTCTTCGTCTTGCTCGTGACGGCGCCCCTCTTCGTGGTGTTCGCCGTCATGATCAAGCGCGAGTCGAAGGGCCCGGTGTTCTTCCGACAGACGCGGATCGGGAGGCGCGGCAAGCCCTTCCAGATGGTCAAGTTCCGGACCATGCACATGGACGACTGCGAGGACGCGGTGGCGCCCAAGAACGAGAGCGACCCGCGGGTCACCGCGGTGGGCCGAATCCTTCGGCGCTATTCCTTGGACGAGCTGCCCAACTTCATCAACGTCTTCCTGGGGCAGATGAGCGTCGTTGGGCCGCGACCGGAGATGCCATTCATCGTGGAGACGTACGGTCCCTTGGACCGGGAGCGGCTGCGGGCGAAGCCCGGCGTCACAGGGCTCTGGCAGATCTCCTACGCGCGCTCGGACGCCATTCATTCCAACCTCGACTACGACCTTTACTACATCGAGAACCGATCGTTCCTTCTCGACCTTGTGATCGTCGCCCTCACCGGATTCGCCGTGGCCAAGGGCACCGGCGCGTTCTGATCGACCACTGGATCCCATGAGCGGCCCGTCGATGCACGTCCTGCACGTGATGGAAGCGACGATCGGCGGAACCCGCCGGCACCTCGTGGATGTGGCCTTGGGCCAGGTGTCTAGCGGGATGCGCGTGACCGTCGTCGTGTCGACCCTGCGGGATCCGGGGTTTCCGGCGGACCTTGCGCGGCTCGAGGAAGCCGGCGTGCGCGTGGAACGCTTGCCCATGGTCCGCTCGATCCATCCGCGCCTCGACCTTCGGCACCTGCGCACGCTCAAGCGGCTCCTCAAGGAGCTCCGGCCCGACGTCGTGCACACGCACAGCTCCAAGGCCGGGGTCCTGGGGCGTCGCGCTTCGATGTCGACGGGGATCGGCGTCCGGATCCACACGCCCCATACCTTCGCTTTCCTCTTTGGCGCGCTCTTCGGCCGGGCCAAGCGCACCCTCTTCCGTTCGATCGAGCGTTCCCTGGCCCGTTCGACCGATCGAATGGTCGCCGTCTCGTCCAGCGAGGCGGAGACGATGAAGGCCGCGGGCGTCGTGGATCCCGCAATCGTTCGTACGGTGCCGAACGGCATCGACCCAAGGCGTATCGAAGGTGCACAGCCCCTGGACGTCGCGGTCTTTGGTCTCGACCCCGACCTGCCACTTGCCGTGGTTGTGGGGCTCGTCTACAGCGCGAAAGGCCAGGACCTCGCCATCGAAGCCTTGAGCGTGGGCCGCGACCTTGGGGCGCTGCAGATCCTTTTTGTGGGGCCGGGGGACAGCGCGCCGCTCGAAGCGCGGGCCGAGGAACTCGGAGTGGCGAGCCGGATTGCCTTCACGGGAGCGCGGGATGACGTGCCGGCCGTGCTTGCGGCCGCGGACTTCTTGCTCTTGCCGTCCCGCTGGGAGGGCATGCCGTACGTGGTGCTCGAAGCCATGGCGGCGTCGCTCCCGGTGGTGGCGACCCCCGTGGACGGTGCCCGGGACTTGGTCGTCGACGATGAGACGGGCTACCTCGCGCGCAAAATCCAGGCGGATGCCATCGCCCTGGCCATGGGCCGCGCCGTGCTGGCTGGGAAGACCAGGCGTCAGAAGCTTGGGGCCCAGGGCCGGGCCCGACTCGAGGGTGCGTTCACCGTGGACTCCATGGTCATGGGACTCACGGAAGTTTACGAAGAGGCGCTCGACGCCCACTCCGCAGGAGCGGGGAGAGTCATGAAGTCATGAAGATCCTGCACGTTCTCACCACCCTGGACGTGGGCGGCGCGGAGATGCACGTCCTGAAACAAGTGCGGGGCCAGGCGGCCCGCGGGCATGAGGTTCGCGTGGTCTACCTCAAGGGCCAGGGCACGCTCGTACAGGATTTCCTCGATGCGGGTGCGCAATCAGCGACCTTCGTGAAAGGCGGCCCGCTGTTTCCTTTCCAGCTGCGGAAGAACCTCAAGTGGTGCGACCTGGCCCATTCGCACCTGCTCAAGGCCGACGTGCTCACGGGTGTCGCCGCGCTTCTCGCGGGAAAGCGCAAGGCTTACATCAGCGGCAAGCACAACGACGAACAGGTGCTTCGAAGGCCCCTCGTCAGCCGGATCCACGGCATCGTTGGGCGCCTGCCCGCGCGCACGGTCGTGCTCTCGGATCACGTCGGCCGCTTCATCGAAGAGCACGGCCGCGTGCCGATCGCACGCCAGTCGCGCATCTATTACGGGCTCGACCCCGCCCCCTTCGAAGAAGCTGAGCGCAGCGTCGACCGCACCGCGGTCCTCGCGGAGTTCGGCTTTGGGCCGGACGATATCGTCTTCATTTGCGTCGCGCGCTTCGCGGCCCAGAAGGCCCACGAGGTGCTGATTGCAGCGGCGGCGAAGGCCCGGGCGCAGGACCCGCGCATCAAGCTGCTGCTGGTGGGGGACGACCCCTTCGGGGACGGGCGCGAACGCGCAGAAGCGGAGGCCCAGCGGCTCGGCGTCCACGTAAACGGCGGCGACGGGTCCGTGATCTTTGCTGGGATCCGCCGGGACGTGCCTGCCCTGATGGCCGCCAGCGACGTCTTCTGCATGGCGTCCCGATGGGAAGGGCTTGGGCTCGTGTTCCTTGAAGCCATGGCCACGTCGCGACCGGTGCTCTCGACCCACGTCTCCGCCATTCCCGAAGTGGTGGTCGACGGCGAGACGGGACGCCTTGTCGCGCCGGACGATGTCGACGCCATGGCCGCGGGCATGGAAGAACTCGCGGGCGACAAGGAGCTTCGCT
>CAJXRJ010000613.1 GCA_913058555.1 uncultured bacterium | reverse complement strand
GCCAAGGTGCTTATCGGAATGCCGGTCTCGTCGGCGAGCTGTTGGTAGGTCAGGCGCTGCTCATGCTTGCGCTTGATCAGGGCCTCGTATTCGGAGCGTGGGCGGCGGACATGATTTATCCGGACCATCCCCCCGATCAGACTGCGGTCGTCCAGATGGGGTTCAAGCTACGCTTACCAACGTTGGTACCGAGACGGAAACGCCCCCACGTCGCCAGGATCGAACCCCGCCGACGCACTGGCGATCCTGTTCCGTTGATGGCGGCACCAATAGTGCCGTGAAAACTACCCCTACTTCGAGACTCGCGACTTCGCAGCCGTGCAACGGCAAGCCCGACTTTGCACAGGACAAAACGCGCGTCAGTGGGAAGCCCTAGGCGTACTTGGCGCCAGGCTTCTCGACTGCCGTCGATCTGTGGTGATTTGGCGTATGTGGTCCTCCAATTCAACCGCACCAATCTCAGGCCAATTCCCAGTACGAATAGCCAGATCGTAGAGCGCGAGAGGCGCCACGTCATCGCACTCGAGTGCCCAAAACCCGTCACTCAATCGACTGTTGATCTCGGTCAATACGACTTGTCCATCGTCGGTCGCGATGGCATCAAGGGAGAACGCCCCGCAGTATCGAAAATCCCTAGAGAGTACCTCTCCAACTCGAAGCGCCATCCCGCGTAGCACCTGCCCACTGCCACCTAACTGTCCACCATCCGGTTCAATGCCTCGGTACCGGAACCGACCTGACCCCTCATCGAAGTCAATCATCTGCACCATCGGATCCAAGACCGCTACGCCATTGGCCATAACAAGGCCATGCACACTGCACGGGGTCCCCTCGTAGTAGGGCATGATCCTCGCCGAAAGCGCTTCGGAGTGGAGCTTGGTGCGCATCTCCCCGCCCCCCCCACGGCATCCACCGTCGCCAGTGAGCCAATACGTACCCTCTCCTGCGGCGTTGTTGCCGTTCGTCGAAGACAGAGCAACTACGACACCGCTGGTTCGATGACTCAAGCGACGACATTCCTGATGGAATCGCGCCCTTTGGTGAAGGCGCACACTCGCGTAGTCAGCGGTGCCATTGACTCCGGCACTGCGCCAGATCGCTGGCTGAGCCATCTTGTCCTCGATCTCGATCCAGCGCTTCAGCCGACCACCCAGGACCGGTCGATTGAACAACCGTTGAGGGCGCGGTCGCTGGAGGTAGGAACTAAGCACGACAACGGCCTCCGTCGCCTGATCCCAATGCTTGATCTTGGAGGCCAGTGGATGGGACGGTTCATCGAACAGCAGTCGGCAATAGGCCCGAATGCGCTCAAGATCCGATCCCTCCGCACCGCCAACGTGAATGCACTCGATTCGGCTATCGGAGGACGTTACCGGATCGACGGAAACGAGGAGCACTCGCGGAACGTCAAGGTGTCGAAGGAACTGGCTCGCCCATCGAACCGGATCGCGCGTCGGCCCAGCCACGAGCACAACTGAGCGCTGAGCAACCTGGGTCGTTAGGCGAGCGAATGCTGTGTCGTTCAGACTCATGATCAACCTAGGAGGTCACGGTCGGCAGAGGGACGATCAATCCTAGAGTCTCGTCCATTCCGCGGATACAGTCATCTCCGGCTCGGGCTTCACGATCGAGAGGTAATAGAACTTCTTATCCGGATCTAGATGGGCCTGAATGTTGTCGAGAATTGGGATCTTGGGCCGGTCCTCCATCATCCATTGGAACGGCTTAGGGTTCTTAGGCTCGCTCCATAGGATCGCCATGCTCGCGTACTGCGGGGATTGGGTGATCTTCATGCCGCACCACTGCCCCTTCAGCCCTTGGAATGCGTTGATGTAGGTCGCTCTCATCGCGATTCGCAAGCGGCACGGCCTCCTCAGCGTGTTCAGTAGAATGCGCACCGTATGCCTGCGAGTCCCTCTCGCTGAGATTTGATCTGCGACGTAGAGCCGGCACCGATTGGTGAGACTGGGGAGCTTCGGTGTACCTGAGTCCGCATAAGCTAGCTCGTCGACCTGGAGCGAGAGCGTTCCTGAGGTTTCGAACACGGCGTCGTAGTGGGTGGTGTTCCTGTCTACTTCGATCGAGAGCACTCTTGTCAGGGTCACGAGACTCTCGTCGGTTTGTGCGTCGACTGAACGCCAGTCACGGAAATCGAACCTTCGGTGGTCATTGACCAACCGCGCCGGAAGGCCGCCTGGTGGAGGTGCGTTCTTTCCAGGTACTGCGGACATCTGATCGAGCTTCACGTGGATCGCCTTTGCTTCCTCCATTTGCTTCCGAAGCCTCTCGGGATCTCGCCTGGACGACAACGCAGAGCGTGCGACGCCGAACGGATTCGCGAAGTACGCGAGGCCTGCGGCCGCCGCGGCAGAACCAACTCCGGTGAGGGCAGTTCGTCTGGTGACCATCGGCCGGCGAGAGTGAGCCAAGAGCGAAGCCGAAGCATCCGAAGGCACCTCCGGCAACGGCCCCTTTCCGAGGGCTGATTGTTCAGCTGCGGCCATCCGACCAGCGGCTTCGACGGCAGCCTGAGCCACCCGTCCGAGCGGCAGCAAGTCCGTCGCTACGCGGCCGACGTTGGCGCGTGTAGCGGCATCCATAACTGTTGGAGCCTCAGCTTTGCAGAACTTGCGAAGCGAAACGGCAGTGTCGTTGTCCTTGATACTGATCGCATCCGCGGCGAGGCCTTGGACCAAGTCAAATGCGTGCGCCACGGTGGAAGTGAGTCCAAGTCGGCGCCTCACGTCATGGGGATTGGCAAGGGGCATGGCCCCTGCATCACTCAGAAGGATGTTCTCGCCCTCGCTTCGAACAAGCTCATTCGCTACCCGGTAGCCGGAATTGTCGTAGATTCCTCCGTCTGTAAGCCAAGTAGGCAAGAAATGCCCCGGCGCTTGCTTCACTCGCTTCGGCGTCAGCCGGATCGCTGGGAAGAGCCCTGGGTAAGCAGAAGACGCAGCGACGGCGAGCGCCAACGGCGCCTTGGCCGCCAGAGGTTCGCCATCCCCGAACCAAATCATGCCGCCATCGAGACTCCCGAAAACGGTCGGGCGCGCGCGATCCAGGCTTGATGCAACCACGAAAAGGTCCGGGACGGGAGATGTCGCGCCAAGCCCACAGCTAGCAATGTCTACCTCCCCGTACAGTTGCTCAAGCATCTTCTCCAGACTGCGGGATCTGTTCCTCAAAAAGGCCGTGCGCACACTCGATGCCAGGACTCGATCCCGCGGAGCGGACCGCACCCAATGACGCAAGGACTTGAGTGCTTGGTCCGGCTTATTGATGAACTGGTGCCAGTTCTTCGTGAGGTAGGCGCCCAGGATCGCGCCGCCGGAAACCCCGACTATTGCGCGAATCCTGGGTAGACTCTTCCGGTGAGCCTCAATGACACCAAGATGAAAGTGGATTGCGCGAACGCCTCCACCAGACAGGCAGAGAATCAGATCTTTCTTGGGCATCTAACGATCTCTGCGGTGGCAAGCCAGCCGTGCCAAGGATTGAGGACTCCTAGTAGACGCTGCTCGCCCAGGCGGGCTTTCTCCCGATAGCTCTGGTGCAACAGTGTGGAGATGGTCATCAGTGTGATGGGACTGTCCGTGCGGTGATGGAGGCTTCTTCATCGCGACCTCCTTCCTGTAGCAATGAAGCGGGCGGGAAGAAGGTTAAGTTTGGAGAAGGCGGTACCACCCCCCCTAGAGTGCTAAACGGAGAAGCGCAGAATGACCGCCGTGGATTCCAGAAGAATGCGCCCACGAGGGAATGCCCGGTCGGAACATTCCTAGGGCGGGGCCCTGGACGGCAGCGAGGGTGGCGACGTCGGGGGGGGCGCGTTCCTGAACCGAGCACTCGGTGCCGTGACCGGAGAAGCCTGCTCACTCTCGATGCCCGGGCCACGGTTGTGGGGAGACGGGCTTCATAGGTCTCGGAATCTCGCTCGACGCTTGATGCGCGTGGCTCCTCGGCCGGGCGCTTCTCGAGCCAGCAGCAGTGACCCTCAGCACGGCTGAACAAGAGGCTGCCCTTCCTGCATCAAGCGCGTCACGACATCCCGGTAGATACCGACGGCCCCGTCGAGCCCAGGTGCGCTCTTCGCACGCTGGGCTGGCTACCCCAGCAGGATCGCGCCATCTTTGGCGCGTCCATGAGTGGCACGTTGACGGAAGTGCCGTGTGCATACTCCGAACCAGGACAGGTAACTCGGCAGCGTGATGGGCGTAAGGGTGCAAGGGGTTCGACAGCCAGAGGTTGGCGCTTAGGCCGCACTGCCCTGTGGCCGTGACGTCAACGAAAGAGCACCGCCCCCACCAAGGGGGACGGCGCTCCAAACAGGCTCAGGATTCCGTGCCCTCTGGCTCAGTCGTAGATGACACGCACTGCGTCGGTGAGATTCGATGTCGCCGTCGTGGTCAAGTCGCGGAACCACGCCTGGAAGGTCCAGGTCTCACCGGCCATGATCGCACTGTTCGGAAACGTCGGTATCGCTGAGGTGTCGATGTCCACCGAGAACCGGCCGGCCGCTCCGCTCCCGACGATCTGCCCGGCGAAGCGCACGATGTTGCCGCCGATGCACAGGGTGCCCTCGCCGCCGCCGATGTTCAGAG
>CAJXRJ010000612.1 GCA_913058555.1 uncultured bacterium | reverse complement strand
CGCAGCACCGACTCCGAGTCACGGCGGCAGCACGAACTGAGAGTTCGACTGGAGGGCGCGCGCGCCGATGCAGGCGACCCCGTCCTCGAATCGAGAATACGGTCGATGGAGGTCGCCTTTCGGATGCAGACGGAAGCCCCCGAAGTCTTCGACATCTCGAAAGAGACTGAAGCGACGCGTCAGTTGTACGGAGAGGGCAGCATGGCCCGTTCGTGCTTGACCGCGGTGCGCCTCGTCGAGCGCGGCGTCCGCATGGTGCAGGTCTACGCGGGGGACGGCGATCCTTGGGATCATCACGGGGACATCGGCGAGCACCGCAACACAGCTCGCTATTGCGATCAGGCGTACGCGGCGCTCATCGCGGACCTCGAGTCGCGCGGCCTTCTAGACTCGACACTCGTCGTGTGCACGTCGGAATTTGGCAGGACGCCCACGGTCGAGATCGGTGCGGACGCAGGGGGCCAGTTCGGGCGGGACCACAACCCCTACGGATTCACGGCGTGGCTGGCGGGCGGGGGCATTACCGGCGGGACGAGCTACGGAAGTACCGACGAGCTCGGCTTCGCCGCCGTGGAGAATCCAGTGCACGTGCACGACTTACACGCGACGATGCTGCACCTGATGGGCATCGACCACACGCGCCATACCTATCGCCATTCAGGCCGAGATTTCCGTCTGACCGATGTCAGCGGCCGGGTGATCCATGACATTTTCTCGTGATTGCCGGACGACGCGAGTACGTTCGGTTGGCCCCATGAATACGAACGACGAACTTCAGGATCTGGTGACCGACTACCTGGAGCGGATCTCGAAGGGTGAGTCGGCGGAGGTCGTCGTCGCCTCGATTCGTGCAGCTCACCCGAGATACGCCGATCGATTCGTCGAGTCCATCGGCACGCTGAGACGGTCGGGCCTCGAGGGAACGGCCACGGTCCCGGCGGCCCTGGAGCAGTTGGGGGAGTTCCAGCTCCTCGATCGAATCGGGGGCGGCGGCATGGGCGTTGTCTATAAGGCCTACGAAGCGAGCGTCAGCCGCACGGTCGCACTCAAGGTGATCCGCGCCGATCTCCTCCACATGGACGGAGCGCGAAAACGTTTCCAGCGCGAGGCTGAGGCGGTCGCACGGCTAGCGCACCCGAGCATCGCCGCCCTCTTCGCGTTCGGCGAAGAGAACGATGTGCCTTACTGCGCCATGGAGTACGTGCCAGGCGCCAGCCTGGACGTCGTTCTGCGGCGTCTCGTCGGCCACCGGGTCGAGTCGCTGGGGGGCAGCGACATGCGCGCCGCCGTCAGCCGTGAAGCGGACGACAGCCCGAGTGCCGCGGTGGATCCGAATCTCTTCGAGGGATCCTGGGCAGCGACTTGCTTGCGGATCGCGCGCGAGACGGCGCGCGCCCTCAGTCACGCGCACGAGAGGGGAGTGCTGCATCGGGACGTCAAGCCATCGAACGTCATGGTCACGGGGGGCGGACGGGTCGTGTTGTTGGACTTCGGTCTAGCCAGGCTCCGGACGGCTGGCGCGTTGACACAGACCGGCGTGCCCATGGGATCTCTCCCGTACATGTCCCCTGAACAAGCGGCCGGACGCATGTCCCAGGTCGACGAGCGGAGTGATGTCTACGGGCTCGGCGTGATGTTGTACGAGTTGCTCACCCTTCGGCCACCTTTCTCCGGGCGCAACCTGGAGGTCGTGCGGAGCGCGATCCTCGACGGCACGCACGTGCCGCTCAGGCGGCTCAACGGGGACCTGTCGCGGGACGTGGAGGTGGTCGTCGCGCGGGCCATGGATCTCGATCCCCGGCGCCGGTACGCGACGGCGGCCGATCTTGCGCGCGACCTTACGAACCTGCTGGAGCGCCGCCCGGTCGACGCACGCCCCGCGGGCCTGCATGTGAAGATCGACCGACTGGTGCGCCGTCACCCGACGGCTTCCGTCGCCGCGGCCGCAGCCCTCGTATTCTCGATCGGCGGACCGCTCGTGTTCGGCGTGATGCAGGCGAAGCATGCAGGGACGCTCGAAGTCGCCCTCCAAGAGACCGACACGCTGCTCTCAAGCGCCCTCTTCGCCGTGGGCGAAGTCCTGCGGCCGCTCTCAGCGACACAGCTCGCCGACTCGCCCGGATTCCAGGACCTGCGCGTCACGCTCTTCCGGGAAGCTCTCACACTGGTCGAGGAGATCGCCTCCGTTCGCCCGCTCGAACGCCGGGTGCGACTCGAACGGGGGCGGCTCGAATCTGAGCTCGGCATGGCGCTCGTCGAGCGCTTGGAATCAGAGGAAGCTCTGGAGCGTTTGTCGAGCGCACAGTCGATCCTCGCCAAGCTGGGCGACGAGGATCGAACGGCCGAGCTGCGGAGAATCCTCGCGGTCAATCAGATGGCGCTCGCGCAGCAGCTCTATAACAACGGCGACGCGGAGGATGCACGTGGGCTCCTGAACGGTGCTGCCCAGGCGGCACGCGACCTGTTGGCCGAGTCGCCAGACGACACCGAGCGGCTCATTCTTTGTGCACGGTGCACGAGTGCTCAGATGCAACAGCAGGTTGCCGACGGGGACCGTACGGGCGCCGCCCGAACGGCGCGCGTCGCCCAGGACTTCGCGTCCCGCGCGCGCGAAATCGACTCCACGCTCGCGGTGGCCCACGCGATCTTCGCACGTGCGGTCGTCTTAGAAACGCAAACGGAATCCTCTGGGAGCGGCACGCTTCTGTGGCCCAACGAACGACGGGCCGAACGACTTGAAGTCGCACAAGCGGCCTTCGCACAAGCGCATGAACTCGCGCCCGAGAGTCGTTCCGTGGTGCTCGGGCTCATCGGTGTACATTGTGGCCTGGGAGGAGTCAGTGAGTCGTCGCAGCGATTCGACCAGGCTGAGGCTTCGTACATGACAGCGCTACCGCTCGCCGAGGATCTGGTGGCGCGCTTCCCCGAGATCGCCGCTCACCACATGGCCCGTCTCAGAGTGCTCGGATGCTTGGCCGTTCTTATGGGACACACCGGGGACGAGCACGGATCCTTGGCACGGCACATCGAGACCGCAGAGGCGAATCTCGACTTCGCCCGGTCCGAGGAGCTGCCCGGCCCTGGACACCTAGGCGCTGCGGTCGCATGCAGCAACCTGGCCGTCCAAGTGCTCAACATGGATGACCTTGGCGACGAGCGTTTCGAGATCGCCGGGCGGTGGCTCGACAAGGTTCAGCCGTTATTGGAGCGAACGCCTGCCGAGTCGTTTTCACCACGTCAGCGTTCAGTGTCGATCTTCCACGCGATCATATCGGCGGGGCTCGAGAGTGAACGCGGCGACTACGGCGCTGCGATCGAGAACTTGACCGAAGCCAAGCTCCGGATGGGCGCTGCTGTCATGCCTGTTGCGGCGGGGTTGGCCGAGGGCTGGGCGGTACTCGTGGATCAGATGCCGGAATCTCACCCCGAGCGAGAGACGGCCCAAGAGACCTGCGTGGTTCGCTTAGTCGAGGCGATCGATGCGGGGCTGCCGGCCGGGATGTTGTCGATGAGCGATTACTTCTCCCCGTTCTTGGATGAGAAGCGCGTGCAAGCCGCTTCTGCGCGACAGGCTGCCGAGAGGGGCAGCCAGCCCGGAGACCAGTGAGCGGTGCGGGGCCAGGCTCCAACGGGTCGTCGCTGGCAGCCATGGCGCAAGGGGCATGTCCGATGGTAGGTAGGACGTTCGTTCGACGGCGCGCGCTTACCAGTAAGCATCCACCGCAACGCGCCAGCCGTCGGGACTCTTGCGCCATGTGAGCCAGAAGTCCACGGTCGAGGTGCGCTCTTTGCCGTCGCGTTCGTAGGTGAGGACGCTGATGCCTCTTTGGACGGCGATTCGGTCGCGCCCCTCGATGGAGAGGGTGCGCAATTCCCAAGCGACGCCGCTTCCGAATCCGAGCCAGTAGTCATCGATGGCCTCGCGGCCCGCCGCGGTGCTGCCGCTCGGCCCGAAGAGCACGGCGTCATCGGCGTAGAGGGCCGCGACTCCGGCCAGGTCGTTGGCGCCCATGCGCTGCATGAGATCTGCGGTCGCCGCCAATATCTCGGCATGCAGTTGACTCGGCTCGGGTGCCTCTTCGGCCGCCATCGTCCTGGGCGCGGCGCAGGCGCAGGCCAAGAACATGAGCAAGGGAAAGACCGGCAGGATCGCTGCGATCTTCACGGCACCTATCCGCACCTTGTGGCGTAGGGGAGCTTGGGGGAGGTTGATCGATGTACCCATGACGGCGCCATTCTGTCGGAGGAGGGGCCAAAGCCACCGGCTGAATCGATGGTCGTTGGTTCCAAGTAGGTCAGAGGGACCCCGCGGGGCCGAATTGTGGGTGCTGGCGGGTCCGTGGCGCGCTCACGGGCATCTGGGACGTCCTTGGATCGCCTCTGGCGGCGTTCCAGGCCCGCGACGGGCTTTTCATTTGGGTTTCCTGTCCGCTGGGCTGTCGGCGGGTCATTTGAGGGTAACCACGCGTTAGGGCGACTTCGCCCACGCGGATCGCCACGCTCCCGATCTTGGACTGTTGTCCTGGGGAGCCCAACAAGCCAAAGACCCATGGAGGATAAGAGATCCAAAGTGGCAGTTTTGGCAGTGGTGCGGGTAGGCGGCGGG
>CAJXRJ010000611.1 GCA_913058555.1 uncultured bacterium | reverse complement strand
GGGGACGGGAGGCGGGACGCGGTATTAGGAATAAGGAAGGGCGCGCGTCCGACCTCCTCATGGGGGCCTGGGCGCGCGCCCTTCGGCGGGGCTGCTTTCCTTTCCGGTTCATCTGCTGACGCAGATGAGGCGTCTAGTCTTCGCCCTTGAGCGCGAGGTTGTACTCGGCGAGACGGTTACGAAGTTCAAGCAGCGACGTCACGCCGAAGTTCGGCATGCCAAGCAGCTCCTCTTCGGAGTGTTGGGTGACGTCACCAAGGGTCAGGCAGCCGAGGTTCTCAACCGTGCGACGCGCGCGGATCGAAAGCTTCAGCTCCGAGATCGACTTGTTGCGCGGGTCGTTCGGGTCAAGGTCCCGACCTTCTTGGGCATTGCGAGCCTTCGCGATGCTGGCGACCGCTTCTTCGCGGGCCATACCGAGGCGCAGGCCCTTGCTCGCGAGGATCTCTTTTATTTCGGTGAGGGAGGTCTCGCCGAAGTTCTTGTAGGAGAGCAGCTCGGACTCGGTCTTCTTGACCAGGTCACCCAGGGTCATTATATCCATCTTGTTCAAGCAGTTCCGAGCACGCACCGACAGCTCGAAGTCGGTGATCGGGATGCGCAGGATCTGGTTGAGTCGGTCCTCTTTCTTCTCGAGGTCCTCGTCGTAGTACATCGACATTCCGGCCTTCGCGTCCTCGAGGTAGAGGCGCGCGAGGCGGTCTGCCGGGTCCGTACGGGCGATCGTGTCGTAGCAGGACGCGGCGTCCTGGTCGCGGCCGAAGTCCTCGTAGAGCACTCCGAGGTTGATCATCACGGAGCGATCGACCGGCAGGAGCATGGCGAGCGTCTCGTAAGCGTCGAGGGCCAGCTGTTCCTGGCCAGTGCGCTCGGACAGGTACGCGAGGCGGAAGAGGTTCCGGCGGTGCGTCGGGTCTGCGGCGCGCGAGGCCTGGTAGCACTCGAGAGCTTCTTGGTAATCACCGGAGAGCTCCGCGATGCGACCCTTGAGGTGGTGTCCCTCAGCGCTTTCGCCGAAAGCCTCGGTCTGGGTGGAGAGGGCCTTCTCCAGGTCGGAGACGGCCGCCTCGACGTCGCCCTTCGTAAGGTCGTGGTCCAGTTGAGCGTCGAGCATGTCGCCGCGCGGGCGTGGCTCATCGGGGTACTTGTCGCTGAGCTTCTTGAAGATCGCGACGGCGTCACCTGAGCGCCCAACGGAAACGAGCGAACGTCCCGTTGTGTACGCGGCCACGTCGTCGTCGCCGTGGGTGGCGAGGGCCTCGATGGCTTCGTCGTAGCGGCCAAGCATCCAAAGTCCGAGGCCGCGGCGGCGGCCCTCTTCCCCTTCGGTCGAAAGGGCGTCGACGCTCTTGTGGAAGGCGACCAGGGAGCGCTCGGAATCAAAGACCGGTGGGCGCGCCAGCATCAGAGCACCAAAGCTCGGGATGTCGTCCTCTGCCAGGTTGATCAGGTTGATGGGCTCGGGCGCGGGCTCTTCCGGCTCGGCGGCGTAGCCTTCCGCGGAGTAGCTGCCGGTGGACGCGTACTCGGTCGAGTAGTCGCCGTCATCATCGTCGTCATCGTCGGCGCCGCTCGAGTAGCTTCCCGCGGAGTAGCTACCCTCGTAGTGGCCTTCCGGTGCCGGAGCTGGCGCGGCGCCGTCAGGGGTCGCACCGGCTCCTGAACCGGGGGCGTCGTAGCTGATCCGAGTCGAGCCTTCGCCGCCAACCGGAACGCCCTCAGGAACGCCGCTCCCGGTGTCCTCGCTGGTTCCACCGGCGGGAGCAGTTCCCTCGGTCGAATCAGGTGCGGTGTTGTCGTGCTCGGTTCCGTAGTCGGAGTGATCCATATGACTCTGTTAGACGAGGGTCGAGGTGGTCGACCTGGTGTCCAGTGTGGGCCCGCCGCGGACGAAGCCCTGGGCGGAGGGGGTGCGGCGGACCGCATAGATGCAATCGGCCCCGGCGAGTTGCGTGGGGCGCGGTGTAGGGCGGGTGGAGACTTGTTTCCAGCCCGATCAAGCCGACAAGGATACGTATTGCCCCGATAGCGCGTCAACAAGCCCGCCCTGGGAGCTTTGGGGTGGGGAAATATGCCTGGGTCGATCCACGAGGGTGGAGGGGGCTCACGGAAGCGTCGGGGAAGTTCGGGCCAGGCGTGGAATAGGCCCCCACCCGATTGCTACGTTCGGAGGCCTCAGGGACCAGTGAGGGGCTGGAATCCCGCCAACCGCGCAGTCAGCGCCCCATCGAATGGGGCGCGATACCGCCCGTGGACCCCGCACTTGGGGGCTCCTGGGCCGAGCCCCGGCCAAATCAGCCGGGGGAAACGATGGACAAGCTCATCATCGAGGGCGGCCGGCCGCTCGAGGGGACGATCCGTACCGCAGGGTCTAAGAATGCGGTTTTGCCGATTCTGGCCGCGTCGCTCTTGACGAACGAGCCGCTCAAGATCACCGGTGCCCCGAGGCTCGCGGACGTCTCGACGATGCTCGATATTCTCCGGGATCTGGGGGCTGAGGCCGACCAGGCGGAGTCTGGGACCATCGAAATTTCGGCCGCGGGGGACATCTCCGGCAAGGCCCCGTGGGAGCGCGTGAGGAAGATGCGCGGCTCCGTGTGCGTGCTTGGGCCCCTTCTGACGCGACTTGGGCGTGCCGAGGTCAGCCTGCCGGGTGGTTGCGCTTTCGGCGTGCGTCCAATCGACGTGCATCTCAAAGGGCTTCGTTCATTGGGCGCCAAGGTGCGGATCGAACACGGATTCATCGTTTGCGAGGCGCCCCCGGGGGGCCTCCGCGGGGGTCGCGTCTTCCTGGGCTCGGCGAACGGGCCCAGTGTCCTGGGAACGGCGAACATCGTGATGGCGGCGACCCTCGCACGGGGCGTGACCACGATTGAGCATGCGGCATGCGAGCCGGAGATCGTGGATCTCTGCGACTGCTTGAACCGGATGGGTGCCAAGGTCACCGGGCAGGGGTCGCCCATGATCACGGTCGAGGGCGTCGATGAGCTCCACGGGGCCGAGCACCCCGTGATCCCGGACCGCATTGAAGCTGGTACCTACGTTCTTGCCGGGGCCCTGGCCGGCGGCCAGGTGCGCGTGGAGAATTGCGTTCCGACCCACCTGGGGGCGTTGCTCGACCGCATGACAGAGGCGCGGGTGCCCTATCAAATCGGCGAGGATTGGATCGAGACCGAGGCCAATGACCTCTCCGAGCGGCCGCCGCGCTCCACCGATGTTACGACCCACGCGTACCCGGGCTTCCCGACGGATCTCCAGGCCCAGTGGATGGCCCTGATGACCCGCGCAGACGGCCTCTCGATCATCACGGAGCGGATCTTCTCGGACCGCTGGATGCACGTTCCCGAGCTCGAGCGGCTTGGGGCGCAGCTGCGGCGCCAGAACACCGCCGTGGTGGTACGGGGGACCCGTGAGCTTTCGGGGGCGCCCGTGATGGCGTCCGACCTTCGGGCATCGGCTGCCCTCGTCATGGCGGGCCTGGTGGCGCGCGGGACCACGGAGGTCCACCGGGTCTATCACATCGACCGAGGCTACGAGGCCATCGAAGAGCGGCTCTCGAGCATCGGCGCTGCGATCCGGCGCGAGAAGGAGTAGGGGCCCCTTCTCCTTCTCCTTCTCCTTCTCCTTCGTTCGTATCGGGCCCCGGTCCCGGGGCCTTCGTACTTGGCGTCAAGGCGCTGGGTTGGGAACCTGCCCCCGCTGAGGCCCCCGCCGAGCTAGGCGGAGCAGACCCCGAGGATGGCGGGCGCCGCCCGGGGACCTTGGGTCGTCATCTGATTGCCGGTCCGCCTCCCATGCACCCCGAGGGGCCCAGGTGGGGGCCCAGATAGGGGTGCCGCTCGACCTGAAAGGGGGCTTCCTGGTGCTTCCTGGGGCGCTAGCGGCCGGATGGCCGCTGGTGGGGCGACCCATGGCCGTCGGTGGCCCATCCGAAGCCGGGGCACCGAAAGAGCGGGGATTCTGCGGAAGTTTGGGGGTTCCT
This sequence comes from uncultured bacterium, assembly GCA_913058555.1. GTDB lineage: Bacteria > Planctomycetota > UBA1135 > UBA1135 > Saltatorellus. Next base: position 636 of record CAJXRJ010000611.1, on the reverse strand, counting down.
GTCCGCCGCGGGCCGGTGGGCGCATTTGGGGGTATCCACGCGACAGGGGCACTTCGCCCTCGCGGAAAGCCACGCTTCGGATCCAAGCCCAGCGACAACGCTGGCCAAGGCCGAGCCCTACAAGCCCAAGTCCCATGAACCTCGCCCGCCCTACCCGCCGCCTCTCGCAGGTGGCCCCCGCGATCGCCGTCGCGGCCGCGATTCTCGGCGCCGCTGAAAGCGCTTCCGCCCAGAGCCGATTCCTCTTCTCCATCGACTGGCATGGGCCCACGGTCGGCATGCCGGCCCCCTCCGGAGTTCCCATCGTAGAGGGGGACATCCTCACGCCGACGACGTCGACCTCGACGCCTGCACCCGGCCCGTTGCCCGCGCCTTCCATCGCCATTCCACACACGGCCCTCGGCCTTCCCGGCGGCTGCGTTGGGCATCCGGGTGGCACCCCTTGCATCGTGGAAGTGGATGCTTTCTCGATGGGCAACGACCAGCGCTTCCAGCCGAACTTCCCCCTTCGACCGGGTCAGATCCTCTTCTCGGTCGATGAGTTTGGCGCCGGCTCCGGAATCAATCCCTACATCTCCCTCGATACAGAGCTGTCTCTTATACACATCTCCGAGCCCACGAGACTAGGCATGATCT
>CAJXRJ010000610.1 GCA_913058555.1 uncultured bacterium | reverse complement strand
GGAGTCGGACCGAAGCTAGAAGCCTCTCAGCCCCCCATCCCTCCCAATAGGCGCCGGCGCTCCCAGCCCTCCGGTTTCTCCTCCTTCCCTGGTCCGTCGGCAAAGCCGACTCTCGCCATCGCCGCGGGGCGGGGCGATGATCACTTGGTGAGCGTGGGCGGGTGTGGACTGACCAGGGCTATCATCCGTCCAGCCGCAGGGTCCCGCGCACGACAGGGTCCTCGAGGAAGCGCGTTAGCGCCGCTCTCGGATCGGGTGGTTCCGTGAAGTGCGCCTGGCGTTGCTGGTCCCGGTGCAGGCGGTCCATTCGCGATTCTAGGGCCTCAAGGTCGCGCTCGTTCACCTCGGCGAGTCGCGGCGCTTCGGGACGGGCGAATCGGATTTTCTCTGGGTCCACGTGGCCCGCCTCGATGAACCCCGCGGTTCGATTCGCGCAGCGGCAGCGGTTGCGCGTCTCGACAAGCCCGCAGGTTCCCTGCATGAACCGATGGAGGGCGCGACGGCCTCGGCTCAGGATCTGGCGGTAGTTCTCCGGCGTGGCATCCAGCAGGTCCGCAGCCGTGGAGGACGGGGTGCCGAGTAGATCGGTCAGGACGTACGCCAGGCGCTGTCGCCGGTCGAGGCCGAGCAGCATCGCCGTCAGGCAGCCGAGCTTCGCCTCCTCCACGAGGAGCGCGCGGTCCACAGGCACCGCCCGCTCGTCCGGAAGGTCCAGGTCGGGGGCCGCGTCCAGGTCGCTCGCGAACTGCGAGAAGGACACGAAGCGCTCCTCCGACGACCGCTTCTTCATGCTCAGCACGTGATTGCAAGTGATGCGGTGCAGCCACGTGCGAAAGGAGCTCCTATCGTCGAAGGTGGCAAGCTTGGTAACCGCCTTGAGGAGGACCTCTTGCGCCACGTCATCGGCGTCCTGGGCGTTCCAGACCATCCGCAGCGCCACGTTGTAGATCCAGGGGCGGTGCCGCTGGACGAGCTCCTCGAGCGCGGCGAGGTCGCCGCCAACCGCACCGCGTACGAGGTCCTTGTCCGCTGCCGCGTCGCTCATCGCGCCGCCGCTGCCCCCTCAAGCAGCCCCTTCGCGTGCTGGGCCTCCGCAGCGAGCCCCGTCCGCATCAGCTCGAGCACCTCTGGCGGCACCTCGGCCAGTGGCGAATAGACGAAGCTCACGAGAGTCAAGTCGGGGCCACCGGACACGGCGCGCACGTGAAGGATGTCGTCGAGGCGGTCGTGGCTCGCGCCGCTGCACACGTCTGCGATGCCCGTAGCGCGGTCTGCGCGGACCTCGAAGCAGCGCGGCCCCTCGACCGTCGTCGCGATCAGGCCCTCGGGCGTGCGCTCGACGCCCTGGCAGTAGGCGATGGCCCACTCATGGAGCCGCATCGGGTTCCCGAAGAGGGACATGGCGTCGTCGTAGGAGCAGGCGATGTCGATGAACTGGTGAGCAAACTTCATGGTGTGTCGTGTGGAGGTTGTGTCGAACGACCCTTGGACACCTGGCGGCCCGGCGTGTGACACACGCCTGGCCAAATTTCTACGGTCGGGACGTGCGCAGCCCTCGCGGGCGACGTCCCTCTGGGGCGCCATTGGGGACGCCAATGGGAGCGAGACGGTCGCGGGCTGGCTGAAAGTGAAAAACTGATCCTGGCTCGGTACCTTTATTGGGTTGGGGTGAGCTCTAGGTTGTCGAGGAATTGTCGCTCCGCATCCATGAGGCCGGTCACGCGCCGGCCGGCGAAGCCCTCCTCGTCGAGGTCGAAGCCCCAGGCGCGGAGCACGGTCCGTGCGTGACTCCCTTTCAGAACCTCGACCCTGTGACCCGCACCGGTCGCCGTCGCGTGTAGCTGCTCTGCTTCGCGCGCTGGGAGGTATGGGTCGTCGGCGGCGAGCACAAGGAGAAGGGGGATCCGTCCGGAGGCCACGACGGTCGTCAGGTCGGGCATGGCCGGTGTCGTGTGGACCATCCTGGCCCACCACGCCGCGAGAGTCCCGCCTCGCTCTCGCGCCGCGTTCATGACGACGGAGGGGGCGCGGACGGGCGTCACCAGCACGGCCGCTCCGGGCGCATCACTGGTGTGGCGGCCGGATGGCGCGCTGCCTGTCGCCAGAAGGCCCGCCGCCACCAACGTCCCGATCGACGTCGCCCGGACGACGACCCGGCTGGGTGCTCCGCCTGCGCGTCGCAGGGCCTCGTCCCACATCGCCCGGCCGTCCACGCTGAGCTGGCCGGCGTCGCGCTCTCCATCTGACCGCCCCACCCCGCGGTAGTCGAGCACCAGGGACGACCACCCGTGCGCGCGGAGCGTCTCGAGCGTTCCGCTGAGCCCGATGCGCCCGATGCCCGCGGGGACGCCGGTGCGTGTCGAGGCCCCCGAAGGCAAGAGGTGCAGGACGACCGGCGCGCCGGGTCCTGCGTCCAGAAAGGCGCCCCTGAGGGTGACCCCGTCGCCCGCTCGGACCTCGACGAGCTGAGCGGCGGTTCCTGGCTCCAGAACATCGGGGCCCGCTAGTCCCGCGTCCTGCACAAGCGGAGCGACGCAGGAGGATGACAAGAGAAGGAAGAGAGGGAGGAGCCAGGGGTGCATGGGTGGAGCTCGGCGGGACGTGAGGCGGCGGTACGCAGAACTCTACTGGAGAGCCCGAGTCCGGTGGTCCGCCCCCTGATCGTTGACTCGGGAGCGGTTGAGCGGCGTCAGCCGCCTGACCGCCCCTCCCCATGGGCGTCGGCACTCTCAGCCCTGCGCATTCTCATGCTTCCTGGGTCCCATCTTCCTGGGTCCATCAGCGAAGCCGACTCACCGAAACGCATGGGGCCCGGCGCCCCCCTCTTGGGGACGCCGGGCTCTTTCAGGTTCAGTCTTTCACGGAACCCTAGACACGACCCGCGATGAAGTCGCTGATGAGGCGCGGCGTGGCCGCGTCAAACCCGACGACGTCGAGGGTTCCGGGGTCCTTGGGGTCCGCGATGCTGAAGTTGTCTCCCGTCATGGACACGACCACAAGGCGCGCGTCGATGCCGCTTGCCTGCCGGTAGTGTCGCAACGCCACACAGGGGTGGGTGTTGCCGAACCAGGTCTCGTTGTCAGTCAGGATCACGAAGGCATCCACCGACTTGTGGTTCTCTAGGGCCCACTCCATGGGAAGCGCACAGTCCGTAGCACCAAAGTTCATCCCGTCCGCGACCGCCATGGCATCGTCCAACCGCTGGCCCGGGGAGATGGCGATGTCGCGGAAGCTGTGCGAGAAGGCCTTGACCATCACGTTCTTCTCGACCTTCGCCGTGACGAGGGCCAAAGCCGCAGCACCTTCCGCACAGGTCAGAGATTCCGCACCAGCGCAGTGGCTCCACCCCATGGATCCCGATACGTCGAGGGCCACGAGGATTCGCTTGCCCGTGGGCGCGACGGTCTGGAACGCGAGATGGAACGCATCACTGAGCGCGTCGACCACGAGTCCGTCCACAGGCCAAGAGAGCGAGCCACGAAGGCCCTTGCCACTGGCGTAGGTACGCAGCGCCACGAGGAGCTTCATGGGGTGCAAGCGTGCCTTCTGGATCTGGTCTGCGTCACCGAGGCGACGCAGGATCCCATCCCGGAGGGGGGATCCGCCCTCAAGCAGGCCCGCCGCGCCGAAGCGGCCGAGGAAACGCACCGTCGCGCCGAGGGGCATACGCTCCGCCAAAGCGGTGAGTACAACCGGGTCCTTGAGCGACTCGGACGGCACCATCTCGTGGGTCAATCCGTACTCACGGATGATCGACGGAAGGTCCACCAGGGCGGCATCACGGGCGAGCACGAAGCCACGCACGATCAAGGGCAGATCGCCCGCCTCTTTGCCCACGGCCCACGCAAACAGGCTGTCCTTCGACTCGTCCTTGGGGTGGGCGAGACGCAGGGCATCGCGGTGCGTCCAACCGGAACGCTGGCGGTACTTGACGATCTGGTAACCAACTTGGCCCACCGACTTCGACAGGTACCAATCCGCGATCGTTCCGCGCAGGGCTCGGCCGAAGCCGCGCATCGCGCGGACTGCGGTCAGGAACTCAAAGAGGTGCGTGCCCGTACGCGCGACATCCGCAAAAGCGGCCCGAGCATGGGGTACGGCCGCCGGCTCGCAGAACGCGATCGCCAGCGCGAACAAAGCCGGACGGTTCGCCGGTGCGCGGCCGCTCTTTGCAATCTCGGCGATGATGCGCACAGTGCGCTCCGCGTCCGTGTCCAGACAATCGATCACCGCTTGCGCGCTGTCGATCGTGAGCTCCGATGCGCGGACGTAGAACGTACCGCCTTCACTCCCGAGGATCAGGAATCGTGTGAGCCGAGTCCACGCGTCGACCTCGGAGACGTAACCGCCGGCGCGGTTGCGGACTTGGGGCACTCCGCGGAGGGGCTCGGCCTGGGTCGTCGAACGGAACAGGTGGCTGAGTAGCTTGCGCATCGAATCGTTCCTTCCTGGCCAAAGGGCCAGGGCATCACTCACGAAGAAGGTGAGGCGGGGCCGGAAAACGCGCGAGCAAGTGTGTTGGAACTCCAGTAACGCTGCTCTACCTGATTGAGCTACGGCGCTAGGCGCCTGTCTCTTATACACATCTGACGCTGCCGACGATATGCAGTGTGTAGAT
>CAJXRJ010000609.1 GCA_913058555.1 uncultured bacterium | reverse complement strand
GTCAGCGTGTTCTCGGCGCGCTCGAAGAACTCGCGCGGGACGGCGCCGCCCTTGACGAGTTCAGCGGCGCGCTTGTACTCACGCTGCGCGATGTCGACCGCGGCGGCCACCTCGTCGCGCTGGCTCGCGACGTTGTTGACGAGGGCCCGGGCCTCGTCGAGCCGCTTCTGCGCTACGTCGATCCGCGCCTCGGCGGCGCGAACCGCGATCTTGGCGCCGGCGAGTTCCGCTTCGCTGCGGCGCAGGGAGGCCTCGACCTCGTCGGAATAGAGTCGCGCCACGATGTCACCTTTTGCGACGACGGAGCCTTCCTCGACGTTGAGCTCGATGATGCGCCCCGGCGTGTCCGCAGAGAGCGCCGCGCGGCGCCGTGCGACCACGTAGCCATTGGCTGCCGCGCCTGACGCCGCGGCGACCTCCGCTGCGCGCGCGCCGGGGTCGACGAGGACTGCGGTCGCGAGCTCGACCTCGGTCACACGCAGGCCGTTGATGGCCCCCAGGATTGGCCCACGAAAGACCCATAGTGCGGCGGCCGCTGCGGCGAGCAGCATCCAGCGTAGGAGCGGAGATCGGCGACGATGGGCGCGCCTCGGCCCGGGGCCGCGGTCGATGCTGAGTTTTGCGAGGTCCATGGGGAGTGGGGCCCGCGGTCTGCGGGGCGATCAGCCTACGCGACCGCGGTCCCCATGGCACGCGGTGCCGGCTACTCCAGCCCACGGCGCGGGGGATCGGGGCATTCACCCAGGGAGGTGGGCGCCGATCTCCAAGTCCTCGATGGGGCCCCCGCTCCTCCGCCCGGTGCTCCGGAGGAGCGCTCCTTGGGCTCCGGCTCTTTCAGGGCTGCCGGGATCGCGCCGGTCGATGGCCCGCGGCCCGTGTTCGGTCGAAGGCCGCGGGCCGGGAAGGCTACGGAAGGAGCTCGAGCGCGATCAGCGTTTGGTCGTCCTTGACGAGCGCATCGCCGCGGAACACATCCAGGTCCTGGATGATCCGACCCACCATAGGGTCGAGCTCGAGGTCGAGCGACGCATTGAAGGACTGGATCAGCCGGTCGGTGCCGAACAGCTCACCCTGTGCGTTGAACTGCTCCGTGATCCCGTCCGAGAAGACCAGGAAACGCGACCCATGCACCTTCAGGTCGAGCTCCATCTCGGACCAGACCGGAATCGTGTCGACGATCCCGAGCGCGATGCCCACCTTCAAGGGGACCTCGCCCGACCGGGAGAAGATGGGCGCGGTGTGGCCAAAATTGATGCATCGAACGAGGGGGGTGCCAAGCTCGAACCGGAACAGAATGCCCGACGCGAATGCGCTCTCGTGCTTCAATCGATGACGCAACATCCCGCGGTTGAGGGAGGCCAGGATGTCCTGTGGCTTGCGGTAAGGCGCGGCCAGGGATTCGAGCATCATCACCATCTTCGCCGCGTGGATGCTCGCCTCGATGCCATGGCCCATCGCGTCGGCCAGCAAAACGTCCGTGGTGCCATCCTCGTACTGCTGATGCCAGAGGATGTCCCCACCGACGTCCTCGAGGGGCTTCACATACTGCGCAACTCGGAAGCCGGGCACGCTCACCCGGGGCTCCAGCACGCGGCTCTTGTACTCGCGCTTGACCTGGTCTGGATCGAGTTCCAGGGCGCTCAGCCGGTCACGCATCTCCTCGCGCTCCTCCGCCTTGTCATCGACGCGGACCGTGTGGTGCACGAGCAGCGTGCTGCCGTCCTCCTTCTTCACCGGCGTGCTGCGGAGCCGATAGATTCGTCGCTCCTCCGGCGAGGAGCAGATGAAGTCCTCTTCGTAGTGGGAGAGTTCTCCGTTCAGCAGAAGCCCATAGATCGATGCCCACCGCTCTCGCTCCTTCCCGCTCATGTTGTCGAGCAGGTTCGTGTTCCACGCTGGACCGGCTAGCTCCATTCCCTCGTTCCCGAGGGCAAAGCGACGCCACTCGTCGTTCGCGTAGATGACGCGCAGATCCTCGTCCGCAACGTAAAGCGCCGCGCCCGGCGCCATCTTCGGCACTAGGCGTTCGATCTCGGTATTCATGGGCAGTTGTCTCGCCCTTGCTTCGGATCACGCCTGGTTCAGTGCCGGGCCGGATCCAAGGAGCGCAAGAGTGCTCCAGAACGGGTGGGTGCCTGTCGTTGGCTCCACTATAGCGCGGCGCTTCGTCGTTCGAATGGCGGCGTGGGGGACTTTGGCGGCGCTGGGGGTGATAAGACGTCGCAAGCGGCGAGTTTGAGGGGCGAGAATATGCCGGGAGAGTGGTGCGGGCATATCTCCATGGGGAACGGGATCCCGGCCCAGGCGCCGAGGGTCGGACGGCGCCTGGGTTCACTTCCCGCGGGGGCACTCGCACACCTGAGTCGACGGCCTTGTGGAATCCTGGTCGAATTCGAAGAGGACCCGACCGCCGTGTCTTGCATACGGGCTAGTTCACCGAGGACTTCGTCCTTACTCGTTCAGCATGAGGTTGACGATCCGGCATGCGTGCCCCTTGCTTGCAGCATGTTTCGCCTCTGCAATCCGCACCGCGAGGAGGTGAGGGCCCCCCGTGAGTTCGGCTTCCAACACGTAGGCCCACGGAATGTGCAGCCCGCGGCTCCACTTGGTGAATAGATCACGTGTCTTCCATGGGCCGTCGTCGATCCGGTACTCGATAGTGCCCGCGTCGGGTCCCGCGGCGACGAAAAGACCCACGGCTCGCCCTTCGATGGAGAGCTCGAAGGTGTCGCCCGGGGCGGTGCCCACCAGCATGGGGATGTTCACGAATCCATCGCGCACGCCGCCCCCGATTCCAGACTCCCGGGGATCGCAGCGTTGCATGACTTCAAAGCCTCTCCGTTTGGCGGCGGCTGAGGGTGGCAGCAGTCGTGCCTTGTCGTAGCTGAACGCGTCGATGGGGGCGCGCTGTGCGTGGGGCAGGACGGCGGCCTTGGTGTTGGCGTGGGAATCGTCCCAGGCCGCGGAAAGCGCGCGGCGGATCGTGCTGGCGTAGAGCCGTTGCCCATACGGGGACGGATGGAGGTTGCGGAAGTCCTCCTTCCATTGGAATTGCCCCGCGTCGATACGCTCGGTCACCTCGCGTGCGAGGTGAATCGTCGTGACGCCGTGATGGCTGGCAACGGCCTCGTGCTGTGCGATCACCTTTGGCGTTTTGCCTGCGCGGTAGTCCGACATGTGGCGAGGTTCGGCGAAGTGCATCACGATGATGTCCATGGCCGGATGGCTTGCACGTGCATGGCGGATGATGCCCTCCATCGCGCGGGTCATTGCTGTCTTGGATCGCATGTTGTGCAGGTCGTTGACGGCGGCTTCCTCGAAGAGGAGGTCGACCTTGCCCTGGCTGAGCACGTCGCGCTCCAAGCGGAAGGCGCCGGGCGTTGAGCCCGTCGACGAGATGCCGGCATCCACGAACTCAAACGTCGTTCTGGGGAAGCGGCTGCGTAGGTAGGCCTTGGTCTCGTCGCGCCAGCCGGGGTTCTGCGTGATCGAGCCACCGAGGAAAGCGACTCTGCCCTTCTTTGTGGCCTCGAAGGTGAGACGGCAATTCTGCAGCGGATCGCGTTGCACGATGTAGTCGAAGGCCTTGGGAAGAGCCGTGGCGTGGCGCTCGATGAAGTCGGCGACTTGCACGGGCGCCGGGTGCTCGAAGTGGTGGCCATGGGACTCTGGTGTGCCCTCCGCCACCTCAAGGATGCGAAGACTCCCGCCCAGGGACCGCAAACGCTTGGCGAGCAAGAACGTGTTCTCGCTTGGGGGCACGACCTGGTCGTTGAGGGAAACCACGTGCAGGATCGGGATCTTGGCCTTGGCGATGGGGGCGAGCGTATCGATCGGATTGCCGCGGTAGGCGAGGGCCTGTGCCTCGGTGAAGCCATACTCGCTTCGCATGGACTCCCATGTGTTCGCGTCGCCGCGGCCTTGGCTATCGCCTTTGGCGCCCGGCCAGCTCTTCAGGTCGCAGACGGGTACGTCGGCATAGATGCACGCGATGCGCTCAGGGTGCCGGGAGGCGAATCCATAGACGAACAAGGCGCCACGACTGACGCCGCACAGAGCAACCTGTTCACAGAAGCCCTGATCGAGCATATGCCGGTAGAACGCATCCCAGTGCTCCATCGCACGGGGGCTACCGAGCATGCCGTCCGTGTCGATGTAGGCCACGTGGAAGCCTCGCCCAAGGAGTCGCTCGTCGGCATCGGCGTGGTAGTTGGGGAAGCGAGCGCGCCAGACCCAGGGCTTGCCCGGAGCCGTGTGCTCTGGCGCGACGACGTAGCAGCGGCGGCCGTCGACCTGGAAGTCGTGGCGGCTGTAACCGCGCCACTCGCTCGCGGCGGTCAGCTCCCCTTGAGCGAGCGCGCTATCGCAAAGCGGTAACGTGACCGTGAGAAGCATCAATAGAATGGAGACGAGCTTTGTATTGCGCATGCGGTGGGGGGGCAGGAGTTGCACCCAGAGTAACGAACGATGAGCGGCGCGATGCCCGTTGGTACTTGGAGTGCGAAGCCGTCGGTTCCGCAGCGAGCGTGGCGGGAGCGAGGGCGGGGGAAGGGACTTAAGGCGGTGGCACGCATGGGGCAACGCCCAGCGCCGGAGGCGCTGATGTGTGGCTATGGCTAA
>CAJXRJ010000608.1 GCA_913058555.1 uncultured bacterium | reverse complement strand
TGCCTAGTCTCGTGGGCTCGGAGATGTGTATAAGAGACAGTCGTAGGCCTTATGCACCGTCGCCCGGCCGCGCCGCAGGTCGTCGTCGTCCATGCACGGCAGGTCGTCATGTACGAGGCTGTAGGTGTGAATGCACTCCACGGCAAACGCCGCGGCCCGCATCAACTCGACGGAGCCAGGGCCGCCATGGCCCTTCGCGGCAGCATCAAAGACCATCCGGCAGAGCGCTGGGCGCACCCTCTTCCCTCCGCCGAGGAGTGCGTACGCCACAGCCTCGCCCAGGCGAGCCGGGCCCACATCGCATCGACCGAGGTGCTCTTCGATGAGCCCTTCCGCCCAAGCCCGCGCGGACTCCAGCCAGGCGCGTGGATCGGACGTGGGATGACTGAGGGGATCCAAAGCAGTGGTCACGACTTCGGCCTCAGAACGGCGTGTCCAGCTCGGGCTCCACGGGCGCCCCACCGGCAGCTCCCCTGCCAGTGCCGCCGCCAGCGCCGCTGCCGCGAGGTCCCGCCGAAGCGCTGCGCGCCGCCCCTCCTGGGGCACCACCGGGACCGCCGGCGGGCACGACTGTCCCATCGGGCTTGAGCTCCTCCACCTGCGCGCGGAAGGCCGAAAGCCGCTCCCGGCAACCCTTCAGAAGCCCCACGCCTTCCTTGTAGCGATCCAAGGAGGACTCGAGCCCAAGCCCGCCGCCCTCCAGCTCGACCACGATCTCCTCGAGCCGTCCAAGGCTCTGGTCAAAGGTCGGGCTCGCGGGCTTCGCTTCCTCAGGGGTGTCCTTGGGGCTCATCGGCGCGATTCTACTTCGTAATGCCAAGCCGCGGCTACATCGGGTCCCTCGCAACCCAGCGCCGCCCCTTGGACCAGTCCCGTTCACCGAATCCTGCGAAGGATCCGACCACCGATTGGACGGTACGGATCTCACGTTAGCGGACCGGAGTCGAGGCGAGCTCCCCGTGCTAGTGGGCGCGGGCCGCATCACAGCTCTGTGACATGTGCTCAGCGGAGGCTTCCTAGCATTCCCCCGTCACGGACGCCCATCTCCCGTTTCCCTCGCCAACCAACACCATGCTTCGCCCGCACCAGCTAGTCCCGCTCGCTGCCTTTGTGGCCGCCCAAACCGTGGCCTCCGCACAAACGCCATTCACAAAAGTCGCGGAGGTGACCGACACCCTCTGGCAATGGACGGACATCACGACCGCAGACATGAACCAGGACGGACTCAGCGACGTGATCGTCGCATTGGAGTACGGCACCGGGGTCAAGGTCCTGCGGAGCCGAGGAGGCGGGTTCTTTGAATCCTCCTATCGGACCGCCCAGGCAGCCGGCCAGGTCTTCGGTGTCGAGGACGCGAACTGGAACGACGACGGCTTGCCCGACCTGTTGCTTTCCATCGCCGGCGATGCGGGGTGGGAACTCTGGGTTGCCACCGCGATGCCCTCCGACCAGGAGATGATCGCCAGCCCGCTCCTTGCGGGCCTCGATCCTGTGGCCTCGATGGAAGCCCTCGACATGGACGGCGATGGGGACAACGACGTCTTCCTCAGGACGTCCGGCACGCCTGGGAGCCTCACGTGGTACGAGCGAACGCCAGTTGGGCTTAGCGCGACTCCCAACACCTTGATCAGCGCTGACCTCGTCAGCAGCTCGGTGGAGGACCTCAACGGGGACGGCATCGTGGACGTCTCCCTGGTCACCCAGGCCAGCAGCGCCCCAGTGGTTCTTCGCGGCCTTGGCGGAGGGGCTTTCAGCTCCCCCCTGCAGCTCTTCCCCCTGTCCGCCCCGGGCGAGCTCTACGCCGCCGGTGACATGAACGGGGATGGCGCCGTCGACTTCGTCACCGTGCTTGGGTCGACGGTCCGTGCGCGCTACTCCACCGGCTCCTTTGTCTACGCCAATGGGGTGACCATCGGGACCACGGCGCTGATCAACGTTCGGGACGTTCGACTCGTCGACCTCGAGGGCGACGGTGACCTTGACGTGTTCCTTGGGCAAGCCCCCCCCGAAAACGCGGGCGGAGCCACGGTCATTGAGAATCTCGGCGCTGGGTCCTTCCAGGCAGTGCAATCGGCCTATCCACCATCGTGGCCCCTCAGCGAATTCGCCGACGCCACCGGAGATGGCCGAGTCGACGCCATCGGCGGAGTCAGTGACACCATTCAAGTTCGAGTCCAAACGCCGCCGGGTAGCCCCACGCGTTTCTTCAATCCGGCCAACATCACGGCTCCTTTCCAGAACGGCCGGGTCCTCGGAGTTTTCGACATCGATGGCGACGGACCCGCTGACGTGTTCGGGACCTTCGGGAACGACATGGTCTGGTTCCGTCACTACGGAGACATGACCTTCAGTCGTCGCGAGACGATCCTGACCTTCCCAAGCTTCACGGAGGTCGTCTACGGGGCCGAATTGACCGGCGATAGCCTCACGGACGTCGTGACCATCGAGCTCGTGGGCGGCTTCCGGGAGGTCCTCGTGCGGGACAACCTTGGCGGCGGCAACTTCGCCGCCCCCCGCCAGGTGGCTCCTCCTGGCGACTACGCCCGGGTCTTCCCGGTCGACGTCGACGGTGACGGAGACAACGACATGGTGGCGACTCCGTTCCTCACCACGCAGGTTCCCCTGCTGGTCTTCCTGAACAACGGCAGCGGTGGCTTCAGCTCCGGGGGCTCCCTCGGGGTCGTCTCCAGCTGGACCCGCAACGCCATCGGCGCCGACTTCGACCAGGACGGCATTACCGACCTGGCTGTGGTGGCAGGCTCCACGATCCAATGGGCGCGCGGGCTCACCAGCGGGACGTTCCTTCCATTCACCACCATCTTGAGCGGCGGCACCCCATCGCAGCTCGGCGCGCAGGACATGGACGGCGACGGATTCCTCGACATTCACGCCTACATCTCCGGAAAGCCCCAATGGTTGAGGCAGTCATCGCCAGGATCGTTCGATTCAGCGGTCAACATGCTCCCGGCCAACGGCGGCAACGCCCCCCCCGTCGTGCTGATCGAGGACTTTGACTTGGACGGCCTGCCCGATGTGGCGGCCGGCGCCGGCAACAGCCCGATCGTCCCAATCTTCGGGAAGAGCCTGGGCGGCGGCAACTTTGCGCCGGCTTCGCCCCTCGCGGAGAACGAGCTGGGTCTCCAGAACTTCATCATGTCCGACGCGGATCAGGACGGAGACATCGACATCTTCTACCGGAGCTTCTTCCCCGCCCGCGTCGGCGTGCTCGTCAACGAATCCGTCCCTTCACCTGGACGGACGGTGTGCGGGCCGGCCGCCACCAACTCCAGCGGGTTGTCGGCGAGCACCAGCGCCTTCGGCGCCCCCCTCGCCAGCGCCACGACCCTCGGCCTGAGGGCTTCGAAGCTCCCCACGAACCAGTTCGGGTTCTTCGTGGGCTCGCGCACGGCCCGGACGGCCGTGGCGGTTGCAGGGTCCCAGGGCAGGATCTGCCTCGGGGGCTCGATCGGACGTTACCTCGGGCCCGGCCAGATCGTCTCTTCCGGTCCCTCGGGCTCCTTCCAGGTGACCGTGAGCCCCGTATCCCTGCGGGATGGCACCGGCGCGACGCCGGCCGTCCAAGGCGAGACCTGGTACTTCCAGGCCTGGTTCCGGGACGTCACGAACCAAGGCGGCGCGACGAGCAACTTCACCGACGCCGTCGCGATCGAATTCATGTGATCCCGATCCTCCGGTCGCCGGCCAACCGGTAGGCGACTGGGGAGCTCATCCTTCGATTCGACCCAGCGCGCCCCTGCGCCTACGCCCTCCGGCGTCGGCGCGGGGGCGCGCCCATGTCACCCAGTAACGACAGCCGCCAGCGGGTGCCCGTCACACCCCAGGGGGACTCCAATCGGGCGAGGGCAGTGCCCGGCCCCGGAGCCGACCGGGCGCGTCCCTCAGGCGTCTCCACTCGGCATGGCGAGCCAAGGCCACCCGCCGGGACCAAGCTCCGCCGTCCCCGATCGGCCGACCGTTGACCGCGCGGGAGCTGACGTAGGCCTCCAGCAGAACCCGCTGGTGCTCCACGGCCATCCAATCCGTTGCCACGGAAAAGAACGCGCCAAGGTCGCGCTCAAGCCTTGCGAAGGACCCGTGCCGCCACGCGGTGGGTCCGCCGGCCCAGGCGTCGATGAAGGCCAAACGCCGGCCGTAGCCGCTGTCGATGCCCCTATCCAAGCCGCCGTCAGAGCGCGCCCCCGTCACGAGGACATTGCGTGGATATAGGTCTGCGTGCAGGAAGCGCAGCGCGTGCATGCGACCCACTTCCTGACCCAGTTCGCGGGCCCAGGCGCAACGCTCTTCGGTGGCCGCCGCTTCCCAAGCGGATCCAAGGGGCACAGCGCCCGGCAATTCGCGCGTCACCAGCATCTGTCGAACCGGCTTCCATCCGTCCCAAAGGACCACCGCCGCCACCGGCTCGGGCGCATGGAAGAGGCGCTCCCTGAGCCAGTCAAGGAAGCGCAGCTCGGCCACGCGCGGGGGCGCCCATCGAAGTAGAGCTCGCCGGAGGCCGTGCCTGCGGCTGGCAGACCCAGAGAGGACGTCGCGCTTCATCACGAAGGACTCCCCATCCACCCTTCGGCGCTCGAGTGCCTCGGAGGTGGGGCGGTCTCGGGGCTGTCTC
>CAJXRJ010000607.1 GCA_913058555.1 uncultured bacterium | reverse complement strand
GAGATCATGCCTAGTCTCGTGGGCTCGGAGATGTGTATAAGAGACAGAGATCCACAGTCCGCGCGGCCCCCCGGGAGGAACGCTTCGATGTCAAAGAGGTGCTCTACCTGGGCTTTGAAGGACGCCCGCCGGCCACCAGCTACGACGCCTTCCTCGAGAACGTCGAGATGCAGGTCGATATCTATCGGATGTCGCACAACCGCCCGCTCGTCTATGCGACCGGCTTTGGGGCGCTGATCCTGCTGGCCCTCCGGGCCCGGGGCAACGTGAGGGATCTTCCCGCAGTGATCCAAGGGCCTATCCCATGGAGCTGGGCCAAGGACCGCGCGGACGGTGCCCACGCCGAGGGCGAAGCCGCTCGCCTGAGCTTCGCGGACCCGGCCTTCCAGGAGTCGTTCATCGTCGACCACATCCATTCCCCCTTCGACGCGGCGGAGCGCAAGGCGTTCTTCGGCGGCTTCACGACCTGCACCGCGTTCCCGCAGGTCTATGGCTGGCTCAACAAGGGCTGGGCCGCGGCCCTCGAAGGCCTACTCGCCGCCCGCCCCGCCGCCATCGATGACATCCGCGTGTGGGAATGCGGAGAGGACACCCTCGCCGACGCGGAGGATCACGACGCCGCCGTGCGCGCCCTGGGCGCTCAGTGGTCCACCGAGCGGGCCGAACGATGGGGGCATTTCCCCTACCTCGACTCACCGGGCCCCTGGATCGGGGCCCTGCAGGCGATGGGGGTCTGAACGGCGGGACATGAATGGATCGTCGGGAAGGCGATCCCGGATCGAACAGGGATCCTTGGGATCGGGGGGCGCCGTTTGGAAGAATCCGCGGGCACCCTGGTCGTTGTCCCCCGGATCGAGCCTTCTCCCCGAAGGTCACCCGTTGCCGCCCAGGTGTCTCTCTCCACCTCCAATACTGCAACTCAAGCTAGCGAGCGTTCCTCGCCGGCCTCTCCCCTCAGGAGCAACAAACCCATGGGCTTCTTCTCAGAGTTCAAAGACTTCGCGATGCGCGGCAATGTGGTCGACCTCGCGGTCGGTCTCATCATCGGCGCCGAGTTCGGAAAGATCGTCAACTCCGCCGTCAACGACCTGATCATGCCGCCGATCGGCAAGGTCCTCGGTGGCACCGAGTTCACCAACCTCAAGTTCAGCCTCGGCCCGTCGAAGGCCGTTGAGAACCTCGAGGCCGCGAAGGCGGAGGTCACCGCAGCGGGAACGGACACCGCAGCCGTGACGGCTGCCCAGGCCAAAGTGGATGCCGCCACCGCTTCGATCAAGAAGTTCGGTGAAGAGGTCACCATCAACTACGGCCAGTTCATCCAGAACATCTTCAACTTCCTCGTCATCGCCTTCGCGGTCTTCATGGTCGTGAAGCTCATGAACTCCCTCCAAAAGAAGGAAGAGGAGGCCCCCGCAGCGCCCCCCGAACCGCCGAAGAACGAGGTCCTTCTCGAGGAGATTCGCGACCTGCTCGCGAAGAAGTGATCGCGGGCTGCCGACCCGTTCGGCGGCTGCGGCTTGAAGAGGGGCGCCCAGCATTCGTGCGGGGCGCCCCTCTTCGTATAGTCGAGCCCCAATGGCCACCCCCACGGACCCCACCTTCATCGGACGCAGCGACGAGCTGGCCGTCTTGACCGAGCTCGCGAACTCCGGCGCCCCGGAGCTCTTCGTGCTCTACGGACGCCGCCGGGTTGGCAAGACCGAGCTGCTGCAAAGGCTCTGCTCCCTGGAGCACCGCGCCGTGTACTTCCTCGCGGCCCAGGTCCGTGAAAAGGACAACCTACGCGCCTTCCGCGAAGCCCTCAAAGAAGGCCTCGGGGGGGACGCGCTCCTCGACGGCATCGAGTTCCCCGACTGGTCGACGGCCCTCGGGTTCGCCGCCGAACGCGCGGGGGACAAGCGCCTGATCCTGGTCCTCGACGAGTTCCCCTACCTGTGCGACTCCAGCAAGGGTCTCCCGAGCCAGGTCCAGCAGTTCTGGGACCTGCGCGGCAAGCACTCGTCCCTGATGCTCGTGCTCTGCGGCAGCCAGGTGTCCTTCATGGAGAAGGAGGTCCTCGCGGAGCGCTCGCCGCTCTTCGGCCGTCGTACCGGACAGCGCCGCCTGGAGCCCCTGCGCCCCACGGAGACCCTGAGCTTCTTCCCGAACTGGCCCGTCAAGGATCGCGTGATGGCCTACGCCATCCTCGGGGGCATGCCCGCGTACCTGCGCCGCTTCAGCGACAAGCGCACGATCCCCGAGAACATCGCCACCGAGATCCTGCGGCCCGAGGGCTACCTCTTCGACGAGGTCCAGTTCCTCCTGCGCTCGGAGCTCACGACGCCCCACACCTACAACTCCATCCTGGCAGCCGTCGCCAAGGGCGCCCACCGGATCGGCGACATCGCCCTCAACGTCGGCGTCGACTCCCCCACCGCGGGCAAGTACCTGCACGTCCTGCGCGAGCTGCGTTTGGTGGAGCGCGAGGTCCCGATCACCGACCCCGACCCCCTGCGCTCCCGGAAGGGCCGCTACCGAATCTCCGACCGCTTCCTGGCGTTCCACTTCCGCCACCTCCAGCCCAACCTGTCCCTGGTCCACGCCGGCCGCGGCACCCGCGTCCTCTCGGAAATGGTCGAGCCCGACTTCCCGCGCCTCTTTGACGAGGCGCGACTCGAGTTCATCATCGATCACCTCCGCCGCGACGCCGCCGAGCTCGCCGGCGACGAGATCGTCGAGGTCGGCCGCCACGACGGCCAGTTCGTCCGCGCGGTGGGCCGCACCTTCGGCGGCCGCACCGTCGCCGCCATCGTCGTGCCCCCGGGCGCCCAGGGCACGGCGGCCTTCGAGAACGAGCTCAGCGGCCTCAAGGCCGTCTTCGACGACGACCCCATCAAGCTCGTCTACGGCATCACCGCCCGCCCGGACCGCGTCCTCGAAGTCGAGCGCGTCCCGGACGGTGAGCTGCTTTGACGGCCTAGAGGAACGTCACCGACACGCCGTCGGTGAAGTTTGAGCCGAGGCCGACGCCGTCGCGGAACCAGGATTGGAATTTCCAGGTCTGGCCCGAGAGGGCCGACATCGTCCCGTTCCCCTGGGGAATCGCCGTCAGGTCGAGGGCGAGGGAGTACGCACCCGCGGCGCCCGAGTTCCGGATGATTTGGTAGCGCCCGATCGACCCGTCGAGGCACAGGTTGCCGTTGCTCGTCCCACCGGTGCCCGGGACAAAGCCCTGGGTCATGGACGTGACGAAGATGCCAAACTGATTCGGCGGCAGGCCCGACGCAGACAGCGTCAGGTTGTTGTGAGCCGCCACAGCGCTACCCGAGGCGCCCATGCGCCCTACCGCGCCGGACGAGTTCAGCGCGGCCGAGCAGTAGTTCGAGCCGACGCTGGGCCCCTGGGATCCGGGGCACCGAATGTTGTCGAGCTGGAAGTGCGCAGGCCCGGTGTTCGACTCGGGCACGTACCACTCAAAGCTCAACGTGACGGTCTGCCCTTCGAACGCCGAGAGATCGACATTCGCCACAAGGGATCCGGTATCAAAGTTGGTCGTCTGGGCCGCCGCCGTCACCAGGAGGTCCGTTTGGAGCGCTGCGCCTGTGCTCGGGTCTCGCACCACCACGCTGAACGTCCGGTCCAGCACGGCCGTGGGGTTCAGGATCGTCCAGCCCGCGCGGTAGTTGAACGTGAGCGGGTGCGTGCCGAGACCAACCGCAATGTCCTGGGCGAGCGTGATCGTAAACGGTCCCGGGCCGTCGAAACCCGTGCGGAAGACGTAGTCCCCGTCCGTGGGCTCCGTATCGAACATGCCAAAGCCCGGGTTCGCACCGGCGCCGGCGACCTCGAGGGGCACGAAGGCGCCGCGCACGTCGACAGCTGTCCAGCCGGCGAGGCTGCCGGACTCAAAGCTCGCGTTCTGGACGCAACCGGACTCCAGCGTGAGGTTCTCGGCGTACCCCACCGATCCGTTGCTCGCGCCGAAGTAGTCGAGATCGCCATCCCCGTCTTGATCGACGAGGAACGCGTGGACAGCCGAGGGGATCTGTTGACTGATCGGTTGGGCGGCGCCGAACTGCAGCGCCCCGAGATTCTCGATCCAGCTTGGGCGACCGGCTACTTGCGCGACTAAATCCAAGTCACCGTCCAGATCGATGTCGCCAGCCGCCATACCCCACCAAGAAACCGTTGACCCAGCCGCGATGGGGAAGGGCGCGCCGTGCTGTCCGTTGCCTGCGTAGGAGGTGCCGTACAAGCTACCGAGACTGACCCCGAAGATTTCTGAGATCCCATCGCCGTCGACATCTGCAGGCAGTGCTTCGGATCCCGAACCGAGCGCGCCAGGGAACTGGCGGAACGCCGCAACCTGCTGGCCGGTTCCCAGGCTCTCGAACCACCCCAAGTCTGGAGCATTCAACCCGTACGAGAGAGGGTCATCATCCCCGTCGCCATCAAGGTCAGCGAGCCTCCCGCCCCCCCTCGTGCCGACCGGCAACAAGGTCACCGAGGTGGCATAGCCGAAATCCAGATCGTGAATCACGATGAGGGACTGCCGAGCAAAGTTGAAGTAGGCGATGCCTAGCAGGCCGTTCCCATCCACGTCCCCAAACTGGGGGAACTGTCTCTTATACACATCTCCGAGCCCACGAGACTAGGCATGATCTCGT
>CAJXRJ010000606.1 GCA_913058555.1 uncultured bacterium | reverse complement strand
ACCCATGACGCCGCGGGAGGGTTCCGTTTCCTCGTAGGCTGTCAGCCCGCCGCGGTGGCAGAGAATCCCGACGATCACCAATGCGTCGCCGAGGGCTTTACGCATGTGCCGACCGGCGAGGTCGAGATCCTCCCCCCGGTAGGTCGGAGTGGAGTTCGAGACGTGGGTGTTGTGTGCCCAGACCACAATCTTTGCCTCCGGGCCCTCGCGCTCGAGGATCCACTGCAGATTCTCCGCCATCGTCCTGTCCCGGACGGTGCTATAGAGGGCCCCGTCGTCGCGATTCGCCTCGATCCAGCATTGCAGCAGGCGTGCGCATTGCCGAGCCAACTCCCAGTCGGGGGCGCTCGTCGCCGCGCTCCATGCCGTGCGCTGTGCGTCCATCCTCGCGATCACGGAGTCGATGGCCCGCTGGACGACCACATCGGAGTCCCGGGAGACGATTGGCCGGTATCCCCCTGCGTCCTGATCAGAGAAGGGAATCGCGAGATGCCCCAGGGACGCGCGGGACTCGTCCGCGAAACCTGGGTCGACGCGGTCGAGGTACTCGAGGGTCGCGCGGCATGCCCGTTCCGAGGACTGCATGTCGAATCCATAGAACGCGACCTCCCGCGGCTTCCCCGGAGTGGCGTTGTAGTCGCGCATCCACGCCAGGATCTCTGCGACCTCCTCGGTGTCCCACGGCCAGACGTGGGCGGCCGCCAGGGAGCCCTCCGCCGTGCCGACGCCGGCCGTGACGTAGTCGTGCACGTCGAAGCTCTCGGCCATGGGTGTCTCCAGCACGAAGGCCGTGAAGCCCATCTCCTCGACGAGGAACTCGAGGAGACGGTGCTTGAGCTGGAAGATCTCGCGGTTTCCATGCGTTGGCTCACCGAGCATCACGACCCGCGCGTCGCCGATGACCTCCCTCAGCGCTTGCAGGTCATCGAAACCGTTGCCGGCTTCGACTGTCTCCAGTCGGATGGAGGACGCCGCGAGCCATGCCACGACCGCGTCGCCGCCGGACGGCGCATCGAAACGCCCCGCGGGGCGCTTCGATGCGCAGCCCGGAACAAGCAGGCATGCGGCGAAAAGGGGGGGAGGGAGTCGGAGCATCATGTGTCTGGGGTTTCATCCTTGTGCGTCCATCAGATCCTACTTTGCATCGGGACGATTCATGGGTTTCCTGTCTAGCGACCCGCATTCCGGTTGGACTTCACGCTCTAGGTACTCGGATCTTCTTTTGGTTCGGCTACCCTTGGGGCGTGGACAACGAACACTTCTATCCGGCCATCGAGCCGTACCATCACGGGGAGCTTGAGGTCGACGCACCCCACGTTCTCTACTGGGAAGAGTGCGGCAATCCGGAGGGAGTGCCCATTCTGTTTGTGCACGGTGGCCCGGGGGCTGGCTGCTCGAAGACCGATCGCTGCTTCTTCGATCCAGACTTCTTTCGCATCGTTCTTCTCGACCAGCGAGGGTGCGGACGGTCCCGCCCCATTGGGGAACTGGAGGCCAATACGACGACCCATCTTGTGGCGGATTTTGAGCGGCTGCGAGAGCGCCTCGGCATCGAGTCCTGGCATGTCTTCGGGGGCTCTTGGGGCAGCACCCTGTCGCTCGCGTACTCGCAGGAGCACCCGGAGCGTTGCCGAACTCTCACGCTGCGCGGTATTTGGCTGCTGCGGCAGGAGGAGCTCGACTGGTGGCTTTACGGGATGCGCCTGTTGCAGCCAGAGCGCTGGCAGGCGTTCGCGGACGTAGTTCCCGCAGCGGAGCGTGGTGATCTCATGGAGGGGTACTGGCGCCTCTTGAACAGCGACGACCGAGACGTAGCCCTCGCCGCGGCCAAGAGCTGGGCGACCTACGAGATCTTGAGCTGCACGTTGCTTCCGAATCCCGAGTTCGCTTCGTCATTCGATGACCCCGACGTCGCGTGGGCCGTGGCCCGACTGGAGGCGCACTACTTCCGCAACGTACGCTTCGAGCCGGACGATCGGCTGCTCCAGCGCATCGATCGGATCCGTTCCATTCCTGGATTCCTCGTCCACGGCCGCTACGACATCATCTGTCCCATCAAATCGGCTTTCGACCTGCACGGCGCTTGGCCTGAATCGTGGCTAGCGGTCGTCGATGACGCAGGGCACTCATCGCACGAGCCGGGCATCACGGAGCAGCTCGTCGCGGCAACGAACCGCATCCGCGACTTCGGCGACCCGCGCCCGACTGCCAGCTGAGTCCAGCGAGTCGAGCCGTTCGGTCCCACCGGTGCGCCGACGCCCGCACGGTGCCGTTAGGGCCAATGTCCCGCCGGAATGCCGACCGGCTATTTCCCGCTCCGCGCCCCGCTGCAGAACGTCCCGCTTCTGAGTGTTGTCGGCTAGGTGAGTCCGCCGCCTCGCTTCTCGAAGAACTTCTCGAGTAGAGCGATCACCTCGTCAGCATCGCCGATGCCGGTGTATACGCCTCCAACAGCACCCATGGGAGTCGAGTCTAGTGCTAGCTACCGGGGCGTGTTAGTAGGCCCAGGCAGTGACTCGACCTTGGGTCGTCAGCGCGTCATAGGCCCGGGGTACGTCCACCACGGGCGGAAGAGCGTAGGGAGAGGATGTTGACCCAGGGCCTCACAGGGCGCGCCTGGGCCATTGATACGCGACCACCCAAGCGAAGGCCGGCCTCTCGGCCCCCTGGGGGCTGGCAATTCTCTACTGGTGGAGGAATGTCCCCGGTCGGGGTGGGGCGGGTCGTGGCTACCAAAAGCGGCGCCTGTGCTCCTCACCCCGCCCCCGTTCACGGATTCCTCCCACGACCGGTCCCTGCCGAGTCTCGAGCCAAGGGCTTGCTCGAGGACTCGTGGGACGCTTTCAATAGGGACAAAAGTACACTGCGGGGATGCGCGCACTCCAAACCTTGATCGTCGTCTGTGTTTTGTTCCCATGGGCTGACATGGATGGGCTTGCCCAAGGGCAGGAATCGGCGGTCGCGAGCGAACCAGCGAGCAAGTTGGATGGAGCACTCGGGGAGGTCCAGGGTTTCGCACCGGTCTTTGTGCGAATGGACGATCAGCTCTTTGGGCGAGGAGGCGACTACGAGCGTTTCTGCGCAGAGCAGCCTCGAACGGCCAAACGTCTCGAATTGCGCGGGAGGGTCGTCAAGACACTCAAAGGCAAGGCGAGTCGGTCCAAGCGCCGCACGTCGAGCGAACTTGAACGCCTGGTGACGGAGGGCGCTGTGCGCAAGGTTCAGCACTACTGGATCGTCAATGGCTTCGCGTGTGAGGCGACTGCTGAAGGTTGCGTGGCGCTTGCCGCTCTCCAAGAGGTGGCCTTCGTCTATCGCCAGCGATTTGGCGCCCAGCACAGCCGCAAGCGCGACGCTTCATTCGAGCCGAATGCTGAATTGGCTGAGCTCTACAAGGGGCTTCTCTCCGAGTGGAGGAGCGATAGGAGCGATCCCTTTGACGCCAGCGAGCTTGAGGTGCCGTGGAATCTCAAAGCGGTAGGTGCGGACCGCGCGTGGAAGGAGCACGGCGTCACGGGAGCGGGCGTGGTCGTGGCTGTCCTCGACGACGGTTTGATGAACATACCAGCTCTTCTTCCTTCGCTCTGGCGCAACCCAGGGGAGAGCCTGAACGGTAAGGACGATGATGGAAACGGCTACGTGGACGACGTCTTTGGCTATGACTTCAAGGCTGGATCACCGTATGTCGTCTCGCCATCGGGGCACCGCCACGGCACGCTCTGCGCGAGCGTTGTCGCGTCGCGGCCGTTCACGAAAGGGGAGCCGATTGCGACAGGGGTCGCGCCGCGGGCAACGATCATGCCCCTTGTGGGCAGTGGCCAGCTCCGCGGGTACGAGTATGCGCTGGAGAATGGCGCAGACGTGCTTTCGATGAGCTACACGTTCGAACCGATCGAAATGGGCCAATACCGCGGGCTCTTCCGTACCGCCCATGAGCACCTGGCGGCCGCAGGGATCGTTTCGGTCGGCGGCGCTGGCAATTACGCGCAGTCGCGCCCGTCAGGAACCCAGATCGGCTCCCCCAAGGATGTGCCCTGCGTCATCGCGGCGGCGGGGGTCGGGCCTGATCTCGAGGTCACGGCGTTCAGCAGTCGCGGTCCGGTGAGCTGGGAGGGCATCCGCTTCTTCGATCAAGTGGATGCGGGCGATCTGACCCCTGCCAAGCCGGACGTGACTTGCTGCAATTCGGGTCTGCCCATGTGGACGCTGCGTGAGGTGTGGACAGGCAAGAAGGCGAACCGGATCGAGGTCGTCGTTCGGGAGGATGACGCTGGTTACATCCTGGCGACCGGTCCCAGGGGCAACTCATTCGCCGGTCCCCATGCGGCGGGCGTCGTGGCCTTGCTCCTCGAAGCGCAGCCCGATCTCCCCGTGTGGCATGTTCAAACCATCCTGGCCTCAACGGCCAAGGACATGGGCGAGCCAGGGCACGATACGCTCCATGGAGCTGGCATGGTTCAGGCCCACGCGGCCGTAGCAAAGGCGCTCGCCTTCATCAACGACTGACCCAGGCTTCAAGCGCGAGGAGGAGTGCTTGGCCGCATTTTCTCCCCGGCGGGGCGTCCCTCCGGCGCGCACTTCGGGGGTAGGCGGAGTCATGCAGCGTGTAGCGACCTGTCTCTTATACACATCTGACGCTGCCGACGATATGCAG
>CAJXRJ010000605.1 GCA_913058555.1 uncultured bacterium | reverse complement strand
CTACACACTGCATATCGTCGGCAGCGTCAGATGTGTATAAGAGACAGGTCGTGATGTCACTGACAAAGGTTCTAAAAGGAATATGGTGCCCGGTCTGCGCGTCGGTCGATGTTTGTTCAAGCACAACACGCTATGTCTCGCAACATGGCAACGCGAAGGACGAAGCCTCGATCGCTCGCGCGAGGCCCACGCTTGCGCGCACGAAGTACGGGCTCCGCCTTCTACTTGAACACAAGCTCTAGGCCGCTGGTGAAGTTGGACGTGGACGTCGGGTTCGTGTCACGGAACCACGCTTGCGCGAAGCGGGTGTCGCCCGGGAGGAGCGATTCGGTTCCATGCGGAGTCGGCACCTGGGTCAGGTCTAGGGGGACCGCTGCGGTGCCAGCCGCATCGCTGAGGAAGATCGAACCCGGGCCCTGAATCAGTCGCCCGATATCACCAGAGACGCAAAGGTTGCCTTGGCTACCGCCGGGGTTCGGTGCGAATCCTCTTCCATCGGCGATGAAGAAGAACCCGAATTGCTGGGGTGGGAGCCTCTCAGCGAGAAGCGTCACGTTGTTCGCGGCGACGAAGGGTGAGCCTTTTGCCGAGATGACGGCGGAGCGCCCTCCAGAGTGAACGGGCATCGGTCCGCAATAGCCGACACCGAACCGGCGGGTGCTGCGATTGAAGCTGATCGTTCCGTCGTACCTGCGCTGCACGATGTCCAGGTCGAGGTCGCCATCGATGTCCGCTACGGCGACGACACCACGCCCAAAGCCAGGCACTGAGGTCCACGACGGGAAGACACCGTTCAGGCTCTCGTACCACCGGGCCACCCCTTGCGAAACGGAGGTAAGAAGGTCAGGGAATCCGGTGTCAGAATTGTCCACGAAGAAGACCTGGAATGACCGCTCTGAATCCACGACCTCTCGGGCTCCGAACACGCCGTTCCCAAGGTTGCGGTAGAGCTCGGTGCCATCACGTCCCGCTGCGGCTAGATCGATGGTACCGTTGCCATCCACATCGCCGACGGTGGCATCGTAGAGCTGGGCATTCGGTTGGCCCAAGATGACCTCAGTCCCGAGCACGCCTTGCCCCAAGTTCCTCCGCCAGGCCAACGGGTTGTTCGATGAGAACGAGTCAAAGCGGACGTAGACAAGGTCCACGAGGCCGTCCCCAGAGATGTCCGAGAGCACAGGAGCCCGGCCGACACCTGAGTTCCCAAGGCTGGGGCCAGGAACGAATCCCGTACCTGTGTTGACGAGCCAGTCGCTTGTGGTGCTATTGCCGTTCCACCAGTTCACCAATAGGTCCACATCTCCGTCCCCCTCCATGTCCCCAGGAAGCGCCGTGGACGAGCCAAAAACTGGACGCGAGAACAGGAGGTGCGGGGAGGAGAATCGTTGTTGCCCAAGATTCTCCAGCCAGTAGACCTTGACGCCACTCGAGCTCCCCCCAGAGACGATCATATCCAGGTCACCGTCACCGTCCAGGTCGACCGCGTCCCCTTCTCCGAGTGGCAAGCTCGAAAAGCCCTGCGTGACCTCGCCGAAGCGTCCACCACCTCGGTTCTCGATCCACGAATAGCCTCCCTCATTCGCCTCTCGGATGATGATTGCGTCAGCGTCTCCGTCATCGTCGAGATCCCGGAAGATGGGATCCCTGACGTGTTCGATATCTTCGGCGAGCCGCTGTTTCTCACCGAAGGTGGAGCCATCGCCGCGATGGATCGTGACCCGTACGAGCGATCGAGCCACTAGATCCGTGTGGCCGTCGAGGTCGAGATCGACGGCGTGGAACTGGAGCGGTACGAAGTCCGTCGTCGCGATCTCCAACCGAGGCCCAAAGAGACCATTTGCGTTGCGGCGGATCGAGTAGCTTCCGCCCCAGAACGAGCTTGCACCGTCGCGCGTCGCAATCAAGTACTCGTCCCGCCCGTCGCCCTCGACGTCGATGGCCGTAAGTCCGTAGACGGTGCCCGATTCGGTGAAGGCCGCGAGAGGTGGCCCGAATGCGCCGTTCCCTAGAGCTGGAATCCAGGTCACCGCTCCCGTGGTGGTGTTCGCCCCGATCACGTCGAGGGCACCGTCTCCATTCACATCCGAGATCTGCATACTCCCCACCGCCGCGAACTGTGCCTGGAGCACTCGCTCGCTCGCAAAAGAGCCTGCTCCTAGGTTCTCGTAGAGCACAGCGGTGTTCAGCTCCTCGCTCCCCGCCAAGATGTCGATATCGTTGTCGCCGTCGAGGTCCTCTGCCTCGACTAAGACGAGGTTGAACGCGGAGCTTGCCAGCGTCGTTGGTGCCCCGAAGTTCAAGCCTCCGCCTGCGGTGCTGAGATTCATTGCCACCTCGATCGAGGAGCCACCAAACGATCCCAGGAGGCCCATGGCGAAGTCGAGATCGCCGTCACCGTCGAAGTCCCTTGCGATGAACTGAGTGATCCTCGAATCGCTCACCGTGACGAATGGTTGCGGCGGAGCGAATTGCCCACTGCCGTCGTTCTCCAGCCACATGAGTGCGTCGGGCGAGAAGTACGTACTGATGACGAGATCAAGGTCGCCATCGAGGTCGAGATCGACTGGCTCTACCCGATAGAACGACCAGGGGATACCGATGTCCGTCTGGCGCTCGAAGCCAGCGACGGGATCGTTGCGATACCAGACAAGAGGCTTGTAGCTCGTAGATTGCGTGTCATGCAGGCGTCCGACGAGATCTGGCCGTCCGTCGCCGTCGAGGTCGCCAACAGAGAAATGCGTGGTACCCGGGAACCGTTCGAGCAAGACCTCCTCGTCGTCGAAGGACTGCGCTGTCGCAGGGGGGGTCGCCAGGACGGCGAACGATGCGAGCAGACTGGCGAGCTGTAGAGATCTGTACTTACTCATAAGAAGTCACGTTGGGAAGGCGTGCGCCTATGTCGCGTCGGAGGCTACGGCAGCTCTGGGGAACTCCAGAGTCTCGGCTGTGACCAATAACCGGGGAGCCGCCAAGACACGGGGTGATACAGGAACATACCTCCACAGGCCTGGCCCAAACAGTTTGGTGACAACTTCACCTACGCAGTACGGCAGTACGGAGCCAGGATCATTCTTTCACTTTTGATCCTAGCACTCGACTCGCAACCAAATGGTCCGGCAACCTGATCATGTCACGCTGCCCGAAAGCGAAAAACTGATCCTGGCTCCGTACTTCGTACTTGCAGGAGAAAGGGCCCAAAAGGGACCGGCCCCGATGGGGAACGCAGTGGGGCCGTTTTCGTGCTCAGCGAGACAGGGGGTCCACGCAAGCGTCGGCGTTGCGAGCGTCAGTGCAAACGGACAACGGAAGGTTCGTTCACGTGAATGGGCGGACCCAGCGTCATCAGATGAATGTCAGCGAGATGCCGTCGGTGAGGTTGGATCCGACGCCCACGGAGTCCCGGTGCCAGGCCTGGAAGTTCCATGTTTCGCCTGACATCGCGGCCACCGTCCCATTGCCCTGGGGGATAGCCGTTAGATCGATGGCCAACGAGAACTCGCCGTTGAAGCCGGTGGCGAGGACCTGACCTGTGCCAGTGAATCGCCCGACGTTCCCGCCCAGGCAAAGATTGCCGTTGCTCGCTCCACCAGCGCCGGGGACAAAGTCCTGGGCCATCGACGTGAGGAATATGCCAAACTGATTGTTCGGCAGGTTCGAAGCCGTCAGCGTGAGACTGTTGTCCGCTGCGATTGCGCTGCCGGCCAAGGACATTTCACCCGACAGGGACGAGCTATTCGGCACGTTGGGCGAGCAGTAGCGAACCCCCAACGCAGTGTTGCCGAATTCGACGTTGTCTAATCCCCACGAGTCGAACATCGAGACAGTAGTAAACACGGCTCGGGAGAAGGCTGTCGGCGACGTCACGCCAATGAAGGAGTCAGGCAACATCCGCCCTGGTGACTGATAGGATCCAATGCTGACGCCCGAGGCGCTGAAGACTTCGATCGAGAAGCCATCGAGTGGGCTCGCATCAGCGATGAACGCCCCCACGGACATGGTAGGGACGGTGAAGTCGAAGGCGATGAACCCCGACGCGAAGACGCCCGGGTCGAGGCGGTTGGAGAGGAAGTTCGTCTCCGTAGGGAGCGTCCCTGGCGTGAACATGGGGAAGGGTAGGTTCTGCGACGACTCGACGCGGACGTCCGTGGGGCCGGGCGGAACCTCGAAGATGGACTCGCCGCTCACGAACGCCACGCCCACGCCAGCGAAGTGGTTGGAGATGGTCGTGCCGGAGGCGATTGACTCGAAGTCGATCAGAGTGGTCGCGCCCGTAACAGCGCTCCAGCTGAGGCGAGAGTCGAAGCCGATCACCGTGCCAACGGACCGACTTGCTGTTCCGCTTCCCTGGCCAGCGGGGACTGGGGCAGCGAGTGGATTCGATGGCGCCGTGGATGCCTGGCTGGCTTGGAGCAGAGCCGGCGTTACGAGCGGCGCGAGTGCGAGGAGAACTGAGGGCATGCTGGGTTCCCTGGTCTTGGGGCGGGTCGGTCCTGCGATACCCCGCGATCATAATGCGCTCCCGTTGAATGGGCTGATCGAGATGCTAGGCGAAGAGCCCCGATCACCGCGTCGACAGGCTCAAGCCGGCATCCCACAAGGGGTCTCGGCTGCTCCTCGTTACGCCGCAGCGCTCCCCTTGCCGGACTCGCGCACCTGAGTCAGCATCGGAGCACACCCCGCCCCCCCAGCG
>CAJXRJ010000604.1 GCA_913058555.1 uncultured bacterium | reverse complement strand
AGAAGCCTCACAGCCCCCCATCCCTCCCAATAGGCGCCTGCGCTCCCAGCCCTCCGGTTTCTCCTCCTTCCCTGGTCCGTCGGCGAATCCGACTCGCGCCGGGAAGGTCTGCCGGAAGGCGGCGCTGGTTCTACGGCTTTCGGAACCAGATATCCCCGACGTCGGCCGGCGCGTAGTTCTGGTCGAGGTAGGACTGAACGTCGTTTGAGAGTCCTTGGGTTGCCTCGTCGCGTATGGCCGCGGCGGGTTCTTTACTTCGCAGTGCCTCAAGGACCAAGTCACCGCGCTCTTGGGGAGAGAGCATCTGAAGGACTCCCTTGTGCAGGAAGAAGTAGCGGTAGGCGTGGGGCCGGAAGACGGCGCATCCGCGCCAGCCGGTCAGGACCGCGTCACCTGGCTCTGTATTCGCCATGATCGCGTCGAACTCAGCGCGGAACGGAAACACGGGGCGCTCGTGCAGGAGGCGCGCAATGGGCGTGAGCGGACCGGCCATGAGGAAGACGAGGGCCGTGGCCCGCAGGCGTTGCTTGGGCGGACTCACTACCAGGATCAAACCCAATGCCCCCCACGCCAGGGCCCAGGGCATGGCGTGGGGTTGGAGGCGATAAGCACCGAAGAGCAGGAGGCCGAGGGCGGAACCCAGCCCAATCATCCTCAGGCCGATGCTCTTCTCTGCAACCACCGCGTCCGGCCCGTTGCCGGCCAGGCTACGAATCGCGATCCACCCCGCGGCACTGATGATGGCTGGAGGCAAGAAGGCGGTTCCGAGGGAGCCCCAGGGCAGGTCGAGTGCGAGGTAGGAACCGAGGAGAAGTGCGGCGGCGGTGCTGAAGAAGACCGCGCCTTCCACACCCGACCGCAACCTCCCAATGAGCTGCGCGGCGCCGATTCCAAAGAGTGCCCAGAGCGGCAGGAGGAACTGGGGCCAAGGGACGGGAACCAGGAACCAGCCGAAGAGGATGCCGAGGGCCGCCAGCGGCGCCGTGAACAACATGGGTTCCGCCCCTTCGGGGGACTCTCTCCGGAAGGCCATCCCTCGGCAGAACATCGCGACGAGCCCCACGGCCCCGAGCACCATGGACACGGGATTGCGCGCCATGGCTTCGCCGAGGTGAACGGACGCGCCAACTTCGCGCTTCCAATCGAGGGGGCCCATCACGACGCTCTCAAAAAACGCACCGAAGTGCCCCGAGCGATAGAGCGCGAGTCCTGTGAGCAAAGCGGGTACGCAGCTCGCGAGGACGAGGGCCACGAGCCGCGGAAGACGGCGCCGGACTTCGGGCCCATGGACCAAGAGGAAGAGGAGCGCCCCGGCCCCAAAGCCGATGGCCGCGAATGCGAGCTTCGGCGTGAACATCAGTCCCGCGCCGAGGGCAAGCCCCGCGAGAATGGCAGAGGGCATCGCCCCGCTCTTGCGTAGCGCCCGGCAGCCCCAGGCCAGGCTCAATGAGAACAGGAGCGCCGCGGGCACGTCCGGGCGGATCTCGATGCCCTTGTCAATCGCGGCGAGGAAGGTGGCGTGGATGACGAGGGCCACCAGCGCAGCGCTCTTCCCCGAGAGGGATCGCTCGATCCACCACGTGACGGCCAGCGCGCCGGCCGAGAGGGCGCCGAAGGCAAGCCGTGCCGCCATGAGCGTGTCCCAGTCTGGCCCCAGCCACTCAATGAGAGAGGCCGCGAGCCACCCGAACCAGGGGGTGTGATGCTCAAAGTAGTCCACATACGGGACCAGGCCTGACGCAATCGAGAAGCCCCCGTGGATGTGCTGCAGCTCATCTGGGTCAAAATCTCTGCCCCACGCGAGTCCCAGTCGCTGCCAGAGCAGGAGCCCGACAAGGGCCCCCAGGAGCGTTGAGAGGGCCGGAATGCGCCATCTGGGGACAGGTTCCGTTGCGGCGTTCATGATTACGGGCGAGGGTAGCAAGCGAGTGATCCGGGCCCGAGGGCGGATACCGATCTAGGCTTGGGTGTCCGACCCCCCGCCTGATTCAATTCCTTCCGGACTCAATTCGAGCCGACCACCCCTATCGGCCGATCAATAAGTAGTCCCTCACCACCGAGCGCCCCCCCAGACAACCGAGCCTCGCACTCGGAGCGCTTTTCCCATGACCGCCGCCCGAAAACACATCGCCCCCCTCTCCGCCGTGCCCTCCAACGGTTCGGACGGCCAGGCCGACGCGATTGAGCTCAGCGTTGTGATGCCCTGCCTCAACGAGGCGGAGACCTTGGAGGTCTGCGTCAAGAAGGCGTTGGGGTTCATGGAGGAGGCGGGTGTCGCAGGCGAAGTCATCGTCGCGGACAACGGCAGCACTGACGGCAGCCAGGAGCTGGCGGAATCACTGGGGGCCCGCGTCGTCCATGTGAAGGAGCGTGGCTACGGCGCCGCCCTGATGGGTGGCTTCCAGGCGGCCCGGGGCAAGTACGTCGTGATGGGCGACGCCGACGACAGCTACGATTTCAGCGGCCTCGCCCCTTTCCTCGAGCGCCTCCGCGCCGGGGATGAGCTTGTCATGGGCAATCGCTTCCAGGGCGGGATCGCAAAGGGCGCGATGCCGAAGCTCCACTACTACTTCGGCAACCCCTTCCTGACCCTCGCTGGTCGGACGTTGTTCCAAAGCCCCATCGGCGACTTCCAGTGCGGCCTGCGAGCCTTCCATCGGGAGGCGATGCTCGGGGTCGGGCTCCGAACCAAAGGCATGGAGTTCGCGAGCGAGATGGTCGTGAAGTCGAGCCTCGCGAAGCTCAGGATCGCCGAGGTCCCGACGACCCTCTCGCCCGACGGGCGCTCCCGCCCGCCGCACCTGAGGAGCTGGCGCGACGGTTGGCGGAACATGCGGTTCCTGCTGGCCCACAGCCCAAGGTGGCTCTACTTCGTGCCAGGCCTCACGCTGCTGGCCCTCGGCCTGGCGTTGTTCGCGATGATCCTTCCGGGGACCTTCCGTCTCTTCGGGGTCAACCTCGACCTGCATTCCCTCGCGGCAGGCGCGGGCATGATCGTGCTGGGCACGCAGATGGTGACCTTTGGGATCCTCGCCAAGCAAGTCGGCGAACGCGCCGGCATGTTGCCCCCGAGCGACCGGCTGGAGAAGGTCAAGAACTTCTGGCAGCTGGAGCGCGCCATCGGCTTTGGTGCCGGGCTGTTCCTGTTGGGCCTGGCACTCATGATCTTTGCCGCGGCGGATTGGGGAACAAAGGGCCTCGGCAACCTCGATTACGGCACGACGATGAGGGTCGTGCTGCCCGCGGTGACCCTCATGGTCGTCGGCGTGCAGATCGTCATGTCAGGGTTCATCACCACGCTGCTCGATTTCGAAGTGGCTCCGGAAGACGATTGAAGCGCGCGTCCCACTGGACTTCCGGCAGCGCCACGCTCACGCAGCCTGCCGCCGGGTCAAACGCGGGGTCCCTTGCTGGGCCCCTTGCTGGGCCCCTTGCTGGGCCCCTCGCCTCCCTGGCCAAGGCCCCCTAGACCTTCCCCATGGGCGCGGCACTCTGGATCGAAGCGGTCACCCTCGCGGTGCTCCTCGCATGCCTACTTTGGGCGCCGAGGGCCGCTGAGCCGATCTTCTGCACCGGGCTCAAGTGGCTCAGGATCCTGGCCCATCGGCCCATTGCAACGGCCGTCGGCATGGGCCTGGCGACCGCCGCTGTCGCTCTCCTCCATGCCCATTGGGTGCACTGGCCCGAGCCCAGCATCCACGACGAGTTCGCCTACATCCTGGGCGCCGAGACCTTCGCTGAGGGCAAGCTCACCCAGCCGACCCACCCGTTCTCGGAGCACTTCGAGACATTCCACATCCTCCAGCGCCCGAGCTACGCGCCGAAGTACCCCCCCGGCCAGTCGGTGGTCCTCGCGGTGGGCAAGGTCCTCTTTGGTGACCTGCGGGCGGGGCTTTGGTTGCAGATCGGCGTGATGGTCTGGGCCTTCACCTGGATGCTCTTTGGCTGGCTCCCTGGCCGTTGGGCGATCCTTGGTGGTGCGATCGTGGCCCTCAACATCGGTGTCGCCACGCCTTGGACCCAGTCCTTCTTTGGGGGTGCCGTGGCGGCCACGGGCGGGGCGCTGCTGCTCGGCGCTGTCCCGCGCGTCAAGCAAGGGCTCCTGAGCGGCGGCATCGCCCTCGGGTGCAGCCTCGTGATCCTCGCCGCCGTACGGCCCTTCGAGGGCCTTGTGGTCAGCCTCCCCGTGGCGATCTACCTGGCCCACCACTTCCTCTACTCAACGGGCCCGGAGCGCCTTCGTTTCCTCCGGCGTGTGGCGTTGCCGACCACGGCGCTTTTGGCCCTCGGCGGGACCGGGATCGCGCTCCATAACCACGCGGTCACCGGCGACGCGCTACGGCTCCCCTACGTCGAATACGACGCCCAGTACGCCATCTATCCGCCCTTCCTGTGGCAAGACCTGGCCGAGGCGCCCGACTACCCGAACGCCCCCCTGAAGGAGTTCAATCACGGCTACCAGGCGGGCGCCTATCATCGGGATTTCAGCGGCCTGGGTTGGCTGGAGTTCGCCGCCCAGCGCGGCGGCGGGCTTCTCTACGGCCTCATTGGAATGGCATTCCTCGTGCCGCTCGTTTGCGTCCTGCGCGTGCGCCGCCGGCGGATTTACCTCCTGCCCTTCTGCTGCTGGGGCGCCATCGCTGTCGCCTCCAGCCTCACGGTCTTCAGCGCACCGCACTACGCAGCGCCGGGGCTC
>CAJXRJ010000603.1 GCA_913058555.1 uncultured bacterium | reverse complement strand
GTCCCGGGCGGGTCGGCGGGGGGAGTGGCCTTTCAAAGGCCGCTTGAGCGAAGGTGCGCTGCGAAAGCAGCGAAAGGATGGTGCGGCTTCCTAGAAAGGGGGTGCGACGGCGGCGGTGCAGGCTGCGTGGATGGCGCTCTCGATCAATTCCTCACGGTCGAGCTGGGCGTCGACACGTTGGGCGATCAGCAGGGCCACGAGGCCGTGCAGCGCCGTCAAGACGATCGTGCCCCGCTTCAGGCCCTCGGCAGGGGAGACGGAGGCGAAGCTTGCGAAGGCATCGAGGCTGCGGCGGGCCCGCCGGTAGGACTCAGCGGGGAAGCGCTCCATCTGTTCGGGGCGCAGCATGAACATGATCTCGTAGTAAGCGGTGCGCTCGAGACCGAAGCGGACGTACGCCCGGGCGGCGTCCTTCAACCTCTCCAGCACGGGGCCGTCGCCCTCGATGGCTGCCATCATCTTCGAGTTGAGGTCCTCAAAGCCCTCTTCGATCAGCGCGTGGATCAGGGCGTCCTTGCTGTTGAAGTAGAGGTAGATGCTCGTGGCGGTGCAGCCCACGGCGGAAGCGATCTTTCGGGTCGACAGCGCGGGGTAGCCACCGGATTCCAACCTGCGGCGAGCTTCATCGAGGATGGCTCGTTTCAGTTCGGCCCCTGTGCCGCGCGGTGGTTGATGGGTGTCTGTCATGGGAATCGGCGATCGCCAGTGGTGGGTTTCAGTCCGCAGTGGCCTTCGATGGGTGCCTATCGGCATTTTTTGCCTGTGGCTCGAATCGGGCCACTGGAATCCTCAGGCGCGCAGCGGAGCTCCCGTCGCGGCCCCGCGTCGACGACGCTTCGGAATCCCCATTTGATACGCCAGGCGTGGTTGACAGTGTAAACTTAGAGCCATCTTCGGGACGACTCCAGGTATTCGACCCCGGGCAGGGGCCCTCACATGCCGATGGAGAGGATCCGTCGGCCCCCCAGGGCGCCGGTCTTTGGGGGTTCCCAGGGGATGTCTCGTTCTGGGTCCAGGCTACCCTCGGCCCTGACTCTTCGCCGCCAACACGCATTCGTCGCAAGTTCATGATCCAGGTCAATCACAGCCAGGGCCCAGAAATCGTCCTCGCGGCGGGGCTGCGCTCCCCGTGGGTTCGCGCCGGAGGTGCCTTCGCCAAGGAGGACGCCGGTCACCTCGGGTCCCAGGTCGCCCGGGAGCTCATCTCGCGCACCGGCATCGATCCAGGGGCCTTCGATGAGGTCATTGTTGGATGCGTGGGCCCGCCCCACGATCAGGCGAACGTCGCCCGGGTGATCGGCCTTCGGGCGGGGATCCCGCGCCACGTGCCGGCGCGGACCGTGGCCCGCAACTGCGCCTCCGGGATTGAAGCGGTGACCACCGCGGCGACGTCCATCAAGGCCGGCGTGGGGGATCTCTACCTGGCGATGGGTGTCGAGGTCATGAGCGCTTACCCGTTGCTCTTCGGCGAGAAGATGACGGGGCTCTTTGCGAGGCTGATGCGCGCCCGGTCCCTGGGCCAGAAGCTCTCTGCGGTGGCGTCCTTCCGCCCGAGTTTTTTGAAGCCCCGGGTGGCGCTCATGGAGGGACTCACCGACCCGATCAGCGACCTCTTGATGGGGCAGACAGCAGAGCTTCTCGCCCGTGACTTTGGCATCACCCGCGCGGATTGCGACGAGTACGCCGCCACGAGCCACCGCCGCGCAGCCAAGGCGCGCAACGACGGACGCTTCAAGGACGAGCTCATGCCGATGCTTCCGCTGGGCAGCCGCGAGGGGGCCCATTCGATCATCCACGACGATTCCATCCGCGACGATCAAACGCCGCAGAAGCTCGCCAAGCTTCGGCCGTACTTCGAGAAACCCGATGGTGTCGTGACGGTGGGCAACGCGTGCGGGATCACCGATGGCGCGGGGGCGCTCGTCGTGACGACGGCGGATCGTGCGAAGGACCTCGGTCTCACTTCGCTCGCTCGCATCAAAGCTTGGTCGTGGGCCGGCTGCGACCCCGAACGCATGGGCCTAGGTCCCGTGTACTCCACCGCCCGCGTGCTGGAGGAGGCAGGCGTGACCCTCGACGACATCGGAGCGATCGAACTGAACGAGGCGTTTGCGGCCCAGGTCATCGCCTGCGCGCGCGCGTTCGAAAGCGCGAAGTTTTGCACCGACAAACTGGGGCGCACGGGGGCCATCGGTGCCTTGGACCTGGCGAAGACCAACGTGAACGGCGGCGCCATCGCCTTGGGTCACCCGGTGGGTGCCACCGGGGCGCGGCTACTCCTGACGGCGGCCATGGAACTTGAGAAAGGAGACCACGAGCTGACCTTGGCGACTCTATGTATTGGCGGCGGACAGGGCGGCGCGGTGCTCTTGGAGCGGATCGATCAATGATGGACCTCAGTCAGTTTCCGGCTCCGGACGATGCGCCCAAAGCGGGCGAGTGCATTCGCGTGGAGCGCCCCGAAGAAGGGCTCGCGGTGGTGATCTTCGATTCACCCCACAGAAGCTTTTCCGTCCTGGATGCACCACTCCTTCGCGACCTGGACGCGGTCGTCACGGAGCTCGAAGGAGATACGTCTCTGAAGGGCGTCGTGTTCACGGGCCGCCGGCCCGATCAGTTCCTCGCGGGCGCGGACGTGGAGGCGATCGCAAAGATCACCAATCCTGAA
Organism: uncultured bacterium; assembly: GCA_913058555.1. Lineage (GTDB taxonomy): Bacteria > Planctomycetota > UBA1135 > UBA1135 > Saltatorellus. Next base: position 2,032 of record CAJXRJ010000603.1, on the reverse strand, counting down.
GTTGTCAAGAAAGCGGTGCTCGCGGTCCACGGTCTCTTAGCCCGTATCGAGGCGCTCTCGGCGCGCACCGTCGCGGCGGTGGGCGGCCCGGTTCCTGGCGGAGCCCTTGAGATCAGCCTTTGCTGCAACGTCATCCTGGCGACGGATAGTCCGAAGACCCGGATCGGGTTGCCGGAGACCATGCTTGGCATCGTCCCCGGGTGGGGCGGGTCCCACAGGTTGCCCGCACGAGTTGGGATCCCCGCGGCCCTCGATGCGATCCTCACGGGTCGCCTCTACCCGGCGAAGAAGGCCTGGAAGATGGGCATGATCGACCGGCTCACGAAGGACGAGTACCTACGCGATATCGCGTGCGATCTCGCCATGGGCAGGAAAAGGGTCAAGCGCAAGAAGCGCGGCGCCAAAGAGTGGCTTGTGGATCGCAACCCCGCTGCGAAGGCCCTCATTCGAAGCCAGGCCAAAGCACAGGTCGACAAGAAGGCCCACGGCAACTATCCCGCACCCTATGCGGCGCTCGACCTCGTGCTCAGCTCACCGGGGCGGAGCGTGACGGAGGCCGCCGAGGCCGAGGCGAAAGTCGTCGCGGAGCTCGCGACGGGCCCTGTGTGCAAGAGCCTCGTCGGGATCTTCTTTGCCTCTGAGGCGGCGAAGAAGCTCGCCAAGTTCGAGGACGGATCGTCCCCCGAGCCCATGGGCGAAGGCGTCGTCGTGGGCGGCGGCGTCATGGGCGCCGGCATCGCGAGCCTCATGGCGGACAAGGGGCTCGAAGTGCGCCTTGCTGATCTCAATCGCGCGGCCTTGGATACGGCCACGATCGCCCACCGCAGCGAGATCGAGAAGAAGCGCAAGCGCCGGCGGCTCACCTTGGGCAAGGCCAATGCGGCCATGGATCGATTGACGACGACCGTGGGCATCAGCGGCGTGGACGGCGCGGACATCGCCGTTGAGGCCGTGGCTGAGATCATGAAGGTCAAGCAGAGCGTCTTCGGCGAACTTGCCGCGGCCATGTCGGACGACGCCATCCTTGCGACCAACACCTCGTCCTTGAGCGTGACGGAGATGCAGAAGGGATTGCCGAACCCCTCCCGGGTTGTGGGCATGCACTTCTTCAATCCCGTCAAGAAGATGCCCCTCGTCGAGATCGTCCGCGGCGAGGAGACTTCGGAGGCAACCATCAGGCGCACCGCCGCCTTGGCCGTGCGTCTTGGGAAGACACCGGTGGTTACCAAGGACGTGCCGGGGTTCCTCGTGAATCGCCTGCTCGGCCCCTACCTTGATGAGGCCGTGCGACTCTTCGTGGAGGGCGTGAGCCCACTGCGTATCGACCGACTGTTGGTGGCCTTTGGGATGCCGATGGGGCCGTTCACACTGCTCGATGAAGTCGGCCTCGACATCGCCGTGCATGCGGCCAAGTCCCTCCGCGAGGGCTACGGGGATCGCATGGCGCCCTCGGATGCCCTTGACGGCATGCTTGGGCCCGATCGTCTCGGCAAGAAGTCCGGCAAGGGCTTCTATGACCACACTCCGCCCAAGAAGGGCAAGAAGCGCAAGGGGCCGCCGCCGCTCATGGACGACCTCTCCCGCTTCCAACGGGGGACCCGCGCCATGGCCATGGCCGACCAAACCCTGGTGGAGCGCATCGTTCTCGCCATGATTGGCGAAGGCGCGCGTGCCTTCGAGGAGCGAGTGGTTGCGACCGCCCAGGAGTTCGACCTGGCCACCGTGTTCGGTACTGGGTTCGCCCCTTTCCGAGGCGGGCTCCTCAAGTACGCAGACGCCGTAGGCGCCGAGCGCCTCATCACGCTTCTCGATCAGCACCGCTCCATGCCCGACGTTCAGGAGCGGGGACACGGCGCGCAGCGCTTCGAGCCGTCCGCTCTCCTCCGCGACCTCGCCCGCAACGGCGGCACCTTCCACGGGCGGTAAGGCCCAGCGCGGGTCGGTTCCCCCGACAAGACCTTCGAAGCAGGCGCAACCGGATGGCCGGGGGCGCCTGCGTCTTTCTAGGGGGATGGGGATCTCGGCACGCCAT
>CAJXRJ010000602.1 GCA_913058555.1 uncultured bacterium | reverse complement strand
GGCGGGCGCTTCGTGCTGGACGCGGCCATCGACTTCCTCCCGGCGCCGGCCGAGCTCGGCCTCGTCGAGGGCACCGTGCCCCGCAAGGAAGAGAAGATCACCCGCAAGCCCGACACGAGCGACTACGTGTCGCTCATGGCTTTCAAGACCGTGGCCGAGCCCACGGGCGACCTTACCTTCGTGCGCGTCTACTCGGGCGTCCTCGAGAAGGGCTCGAAGCTCTACAACCCGCGTACCGGCAAGACCGAGCGTATCGGTCGCCTCGTGCGCGTTCACGCCAACAAGCGTGAGGCCGTCGACTCGATCCCCGCGGGCGATATCGCCGCGATCATCGGTCTCAAGAATACAGTGACCGGCGACACGCTCTGTGACGACGATCACCACATTCAGCTGATGAAGATGACCTTCCCGGAGTCGGTCATCTCGATGTCGCTTGAGCCGGAAAGTGCTCAGGACCGCGACAAGCTCTCGGAGATCATCGGCCGCATGATGCGTGAGGACCCGACCTTCAAGGCCTTCACCAACGAAGCCACCGGCGACCTCATCATCTCCGGCATGGGCGAGCTCCACCTGGAGATCATGGTCAACCGGATCAAGAACGATCACAAGTGTGACGTTCGCACCGGCCGTCCCAAGGTCGCGTTCAAGCAGCGCATCAAGAAGCAGGTCGACCTCGTCGCCCGCCACGTCCGCCAGTCCGGTGGTTCGGGTCAGTACGCCGTCATCAACGTGGTCATCGAGTATGACCCCGAGGTCAACGGCTTCGAGTTCGTCGACGGCATCAAAGGCGGCAACGTCCCCCGTGAATACATCCCGAGCGTCGAGGCCGGCCTGCGTGAATCGTTCACGACCGGCGGCAACACCGGCATCCCCTTCGTCTCCACGAAGGCCCGCCTGTACGACGGCAAGAGCCACGACGTCGACTCCTCGGAGATGGCGTTCCGCGCGGCGGCCAACCTCGCTTTCCGTCAGTCCATCGAGAACAACACCGTTCTCCTTGAGCCGATCATGAAGGTCGAAGTCTCCGTCCCGGAAGAGTTCGTCGGCTCCGTCGTCGGTGACCTCAACTCCCGTCGCGGCGAGATCGCAGAGATCGAGCACATGAACGACATCCGCCTCGTGAAGGCCACCGTGCCGATCGCCGAGATGTTCGCTTACTCCTCCGCGCTCCGCGGCTCGACCCAGGGCCGTGGCCAGTTCTCCATGGAACTCTTCGAGTACCGCGACGTGCCCGCCGGCATCGCGGCCAAGCTGATGGAGAAGTAGTCTCATCTTCGTCAGAAGATGAACCGGGAACGCCGTCTCATCTTCGTCAGAAGATGAACCGGGAACGCCGCCTCATCTTCGTCAGAAGATGAACCGGAAGGGAAAGCCATCGCCTCCCGCCAAGTGAGAGCCCCAGCCCGATCGCCAAGATCGCGCTGGGGCTCTCTCCTTTTAGGCGCTCCGTCTATCCTCTTCCCATGCCCCGCCCAAGCCGTCCCGCCCGAGCCCTAGCCGCGCTCCTCCTCCTCCCAGCCTGCCAATACACCCCCGGCACGCACACCACCAACCCACGCTCGCTCCCGCTCACCCTGGCCCCCGAAATCCAGGCCTACCCCGCCGGTGTCATCCCCGGGCTCCAGCTCCGCCGCTATCCGACCTCCGAGGACATGGTCTACTTCCACGTCGCCGCGAACCTCACGGAGCGCAATGACTGGGGCGAGCACGACGACGAGTCCGGCTCCGGCTTCGGCGGCGGCGTCGGCTGGCGCCGGTCCCTGGCGAGCATCCCCGGCGGCACGGGTTGGCTCTACGGCGCCCGCGTCGATCTCTGGAGCCTCGAGATCGACTGGCGCGATCCCGGGCCCCGCGAGGGAACCACCGACGTTCTCGTCCTCCAGCCGACCGTCGAGGCGGGTTACGGCTGGACGCTGAACTCGGGCAGCCGAGTCGAGCTCATGATTGGCCTCGGCGCTGAGATCAACGTGGACACGGACGGAGAGGACGTCGGCGAAGGCACGATCGCCCTTGTGGGCATCACGTTCATCCCCTGACGGAGGGCCTCACTTCGGCTCGTCCGCCCGGGCCGCTGCCTCCGCAAACTCCTCCCCAAAGATCCCCAGGTAGATGTCTCGCAGCGGCGCAGGCTCGCTCTGGAAGAACCCATAGACCTCCGGATCGCTGCGCTCCGGGAGGTGTGCATACGCAGCGTAGGGTCCGATGGAGTCGCCGCCGCTGAGCGTGTATCGCCCTATGGCCATCCCGCCGATGGCCCCTCGACCAACGGCCAGCCCGCCCAGGGCCACATCCCCAATGGCCAAGCCCCCAAAGGCGCGCACGCCCACGGAGAGGCCACCCGCGGTGAGCCCGCCCGCGGACAGCCCACCGCCGGCAATCAAGCCGGCCGCAAGCCCGCCCGACGACAGCACCCCGAGGCTCAAGCCCCCGATGGCCACGCCTCCAATCGCCCGCGGGCCGAGGGCGATCCAGCCGACCGCGGTCTTGGGCCTGCGCAGGAGCGCCCCGGGGCCCCGGTGAACCGGGGCTCCGACGACGTGCAGGAGCGGGATCCCAAGGAACGTCGCCGCCGAGCGATACTCGCTCGACCGTGAGCTGAAAACCGCGCCAACCCCGGCGAAGAACCTGCGCATCGGCCCCCCAAGCGTCGCACGCGCCTCCGTGGTTTCACCCACGCTCAGACGGTCGAGCTCCCCCAGGAACGCCTCCGCCGTGGCGTAGCGTTTCTCCGGATCACGGGACGTGGCGAGGGCTACCATCGCGTCCGCGTTGGCGCTGGCCGAGGGCGCGACGGCCCGCAGGGTCTTCGGGATTTCAAAACGAATGGCGTCGAGCACCTCGAGCACCGTGGTCCCATCGAACGGCCTCATCCCGCTGATGAGCTCGAACAGCACCACGCCCATGCCATACACATCGGCGCGGGCATCGACGCTGCGGCTTGCGGCCTCGGCCTGCTCGGGCGCCATGTAGTGGGGGGTCCCAATGGGCTCCCCCGTGAGGGACATTCCCGGGTCGCCATCCGCGCGGGCCAAGCCAAAGTCCGCGAGGACCGCACGCCCGCCGGCGTGCACGAGGATGTTCGACGGCTTGATGTCCCGGTGGATCAGCCCCGCATCATGGGCCGCCACAAGACCCTCCGTCGGCCCCTTCAGGAACTGGGCGCACGCCGCTTCGAGACTCGCAAACTCCGCCAGCGAGGGGTCCTGCACCATGCGGCCGAGACCCTCCGCCGTCCCATGGCCGCCCGCGTGGAGTCCGTCGATGACGGTCTTGAGGCTCGGGCCCGGCACGTATTCCATGGCGATCCAGTGCACCGACCCCGTGCGCCCGACTTCGAATACTTGAACGACGCCCGGGTGGTTGAGCCGCGCCATGGCCCTGCCTTCCCGCACGAAGCGGTCCACGTGGCTTTCGTCGAGGGCTAGGCCGGGACGCAGCACCTTGAGGGCCACCGCCCGCCGCAGCTCGGGATCATCGGCGAGGTACACGACCGCCATCCCGCCGCGTCCGAGCTCGCGCTGGATCTTGAATCGCCCAAGGCGCTCACCGGGGCCAACCATGGCCCGTCCCACAGGCTCATTGCCCGCGTCGATGATCTTCAAGCACCGTTCGAGTCCCGGCCGCGCACTGGGCTCCGCCCGCCTAAGGAACTCTCTGTGCGAGGGGTGATCCCCCGCCTCCACGCGGTCGGAGTACTCCGCCACGAGCCCATCGAGAAGGTCGTCAAGGGCCCCTGGGTCGCGATCTTGTGCACTGTCCATATGGGCCTCAGCGATCGGGGCCGAGGGATTCGCCGGGGGAATTCGGTTTCTTTCCAGGGAGACGAGCTGGGCCGTCCCGCCCGGCCTTGGACCAGGCCTCCAGGGCCCGCCGGAAGAGGGAATGGACCGCGGCAGCGGAGCGTCCCATGCGGGCCCCTGCCTCCTCCGCGCTCAGGCCCTCGAAGCGCCGAAGTCCGATGACGCGGCGATGCTCGGGCGGGAGGTCCATGAACGACCTCAGGAGATCCTGCGACGCTTCCCGGCCCGCGGCAATCGAACTGGGTCCCGCGGAATTCGCCGCCCGTCCAGACAGCATCGACAGGGTTGAACTCGAGTCCCCCGGGCCGAGCATCGACGCCATGCGGCGCGGCATATGGCGAGCCTTGCGGGCTGCGTCCACGATCGTGTTCCTCGCCACGGTGCGGGCGAATCGCCAGAGATCGTCCGCCCGTAGGTCCCTGGCGGAATCGGACTCGATGAGTCGAATCACGATGTCCGACACAAGGTCGTCGCGCCCGACCCGCCGGAGCAGCGCGGGGCTCGCGAGGTGTGCGACCAGGAGATCAAGACGTCCCGCGATCTCTGCGATCGCAGTCCACGTGCTGACCGCTGGCGTCAACGGTTGGGGGCCCCCATGGTCTTTCTCCTCCATGGGGGGAGCCTACACCGCGGGGCCGGGGCGCGGCGTGCCCTGCCGGCCGTTCGGGCCCTCCTACGTCTCGAACAGCACGCGTCCGCCGTGGTTCGCCGCCAGATGGGCGCCCCGCAGGCCCTGGCCATGCACCGTGGGGATCGTGACCAAACACTCGCCCCTGGCAAGCCTCTCGTCCGCCTCCTTGAGGGCCGAGTCCAGGGACTGGTGGGGAGCGAGCAGAACGATGAGGGTACCCATCACCGTGCCGATGGAGCCCCTGTCTCTTATACACATCTGACGCTGCC
>CAJXRJ010000601.1 GCA_913058555.1 uncultured bacterium | reverse complement strand
TCTCGTGGGCTCGGAGATGTGTATAAGAGACAGGGCGTACTGGATTACCGTCATTGTCGAAGACCTGTGCACCGTTTTCATCCAGCAGTGTGTCCATTTGCTGGGTGGTGTATTCGCGCATGGCGATAATGTCGGCAAGTTCTTCTTCCGTCGGTGCCCGGTTCAGGTCGTCGACGGCGACGGTAGCCAATAGCGGTGCAGTTCGTAAACCGACGCGTCCTGTTTCGATAATGCCGTCCAGTCCTTCACAGATATCCCGCCCGTGAGCGACGTCGCCGCATTCGTTCCGCCGGCCGTTGTGCCGGCTCCCGCCCAACCCCTCGGCGAAGTGTCCGCCCGTGCGGGCTCCAACCGGGAGTTCATCGCGTGACTCGCCTTCTTGTTCTCCTCGCCGCGCTCTTCTGTCTGAGCGCCGTCTCCTTCGGCTCGCCCCAGCGCGGCCTTCCGGGCGTTCAAGGCACGCGGGACACCTCCCTCGGGGGCGCTGAATCCGCACCCTCGATGGTGCAGGGCGGCTCCCAGATGAACTCTGCGGGCGGACCGGTCCTCAGCCCGACCCTCGCCAGGGCCCTGGCGGCCCAGGGCGAAGACCCCGACCCCACGCCCATCTCCGGCACGGACGGCAAACTCTCCTCCGCCGTCGAGATCGCGCTCCTCCTGACGGTCCTGAGCCTGCTCCCCGCGGTGCTCATCACCCTGACGAGCTTCACGCGCATCGTCATCGTGCTGTCGTTTGTTCGCCGGGCGCTTTCTCTCAACGAACTGCCCCCCAACCCCGTTCTTATCGGGCTGGCGCTGTTCCTGACCATGTTCGTCATGGCCCCGGTGGGCAAAGCCCTCTACGGCGAGGCCTGGACGCCCTACGAGAAGGGCGAGATCCCCATGGAGGAGGCCACCGGCCGCGCATGGGGCACGCTCGCGACCTTCCTCGTGGCCAACACCCGCGAAGGCGAGATGCGCCTCTTCGCTGAGCTCAGCGGGGAAGACGAGATCTTCGAGTTCATCCACCCGGAAGCCGAGGCGAGCGTTCTCGCCGCGGAAGGAAACGGCGGCGATGCGGCCTCGCGGGAGTTCGAGATTGCCCAGGGCGTGACCGCCCGGGACCTGCCCCTGACCGTGGTCGTCCCGGCGTTCATTCTGTCCGAGCTGAAGACGGCATTCCAGATGGGCTTCTTGCTCTTCCTCCCGTTCCTCGTGATCGACCTCGTCGTCGCCAGCGTGCTGCTCTCCATGGGCATGTTCATGCTGCCGCCGGCCATGATCTCGACGCCAATCAAGGTGCTCATCTTCGTCCTTGTGGACGGGTGGCGCCTCGTCACCGAATCCGTTGTGACCTCGTTCGTCCTGGGAGGGGCTTAAAGCTGCCATGGACCTTGACCTTCGCGTTGTCGACCTTGCCCGTGAGATGATCCTGGTCGTGCTCGTCGTGGCTGGACCCATCATGATGGTGGGCCTTGTCGTCGGCCTTTGCGTGAGCTTGATCCAAGCGCTCACCTCCGTGCAGGAGCAGACGCTCTCGCTCGTGCCGAAGATGCTCGCGGTGATGGCCGCGACCCTGCTCATCCTGGCGCCGGCCCTTTCGTACCTCGGCGACTACACCGCGCGGGTCATCAAGCGCATGACGGAGTTCGGCCTCTCGTGATCTCCGTTGCCGACAACGGTTTCCTCGGGATCCCGCTCCCCGCGGGCCTGATCGAAGGGGCAGCGCTGTACCTCGCCCGTACGGGCGCGATGCTGCTCATGATGCCGCTCATCGGCACGGGCTCTTCGTTCTCGGGCTACAAGGTCACGCTCGTCGCGTCGGTCACCATGGTGCTCTTCACGAGCCAGGGTGTCCCCCTGGTGGCGACGGACTCGTGGATGCACTTCGCCCTTCTGATCCTGCGCGAGCTCGTCATCGGCTTCAGCCTGGCGTTCATCTTCCACATCGTCGTGATGGGCCTGCGCGTGGGGTCGGAGATGGTCGGCAACGAGATGGCCTTCACGATGGCCAACTCGGTGGACCCCGCCAGCGGCGAGTCCATGCCCTTGCTCTCGCGCATGAACGAGACCCTGTTCTTTCTGACGCTCCTGGCGATGAACGGGCACCACTGGATCATGCGCGCCCTCGCCGAATCCTACGAGCGCGCCCCCGTGGGCTCGATGGCGTTCGGCGGTGACCTGCCCGACACCATCGCGACCCTCTTCTCCGAGCTCTTCTCAGCGGGCCTCGCGTTCGCGGCGCCCGTTGTGGTGCTGCTGATGATGATCTCGCTGACCATCGGCCTCATCGCGAGGGCCGTGCCCCAGGTCAACATCCTGGACCTTGGTTTCAGCATGCGCGTCGGCGGCGGCTTGACCGCGGTAGGGCTCTTGAGCCCGACCATGGCGCCCGCGATGGACGCACTCCTTGCGCACTTCATGTCTGGCTTAGAGGCGGGGCTCGACGCGATCGAGAGCTGATATGGCAAGCGACGACGACGGCGAAAAGACAGAAGACGCGACCCCCAAAAAGCTGGAGGAAGCGCGCAGCAAGGGGCAAGTCGCCCTCTCAAACGAGTTCGTAGCGAGCGCCATGCTCGCCGCGATGATCGGCGCCATGCTCGTGTTTGGCAGCCGCCTCATGAGCAGCATCGGAACGCTCTTCGTGAACGGCTCCAAGCGCGCCAGCGAACTGAGCCTCGCGGAGCTCACGCCAGGGGACTTTTCGATCCTCCTGATTCGCTCCGCCGAGGGCGTCGCGGTTTCCCTCGCGATCCTCGTGACGCCGACGATCTTCATGGGCTTCCTCACGAGCTACACCCAGGTCGGCTTCAAGATGACGCCCAAGGCCCTCAACATCGAGCTCTCGAAGTTGAACCCCATCTCGAACATGAAGAAGGTCTTCGGCCCGCGCGGGATCATGCGCACGGGCCTAGGCATTCTCAAGATCGCGGCGATCGGAACGGTCGTGGCGATGGTGACGTGGTCCCAGCTGCCCGCGATCACCCTCGCCGCGGGCACGGACGCGCCGACCATGGCCATGGCCATCGGGCGCGTGATCCTGCGGGCCGTGAGCGCCGGCGTCGCCGTCGTCATGGCGATCTCGCTCATCGATCTCATCTACCAGCGCATGCAGCACGCCAAAGACATGCGCATGTCGAAGAAGGAGATCAAAGACGAATCCAAGAACGCGGAAGGTGATCCCCAGGTCAAGGCGCGAATCCGCCAGGTCCAGCGAGAGATCTCGCAGCGCCGCATGATGAGCGACGTTCCGGACGCCACCGCGGTCATCATGAACCCGACCCACTACGCGGTCGCCCTGCGCTACGAGGACGGCCGGGATGCCGCCCCGCGGGTGGTTGCCAAGGGGCTGGATGAGGTCGCGCTGCGCATCCGCGCCGTGGCCGAGGAGCACGGCGTCGTGGTCATCGAAGAGCCGCCCCTTGCGCGCGCTCTGCACCGCGCCTGCGACATCGGCGATCACGTGCCAGAAGAGCTCTTCGAGGCCGTTGCCAAGGTTCTCGCCTACGTCTACCGCATGGAGGGTAGGGGCCAAGCGGCCGCTGCAACTGCCTGATGGCGAACCTTCAAGGAGCATCGAGCGGCGCGGGGGCCACCTACGACCGCGTCAAGCGGGCCACGGATTGGATGCTGGGCTTTGGTGTCCTGGGTCTGCTCTTGACCCTGGTCGCGCCCCTGCCGCCCATCGTCCTGGACCTGCTCCTGGCCGTGAACCTATCGGCGGCCGTGATGCTCCTGATGCTCACGATGCACGCCAGGAACGCCACGGAGCTCTCCACGTTCCCGACGATCCTGCTCTTCGCGACGCTCTTCCGCCTCGGTCTCAACGTCGCGAGCACGCGCCTGATCTTGACCGGCGGCGAAGCCGGCAACGTCATTCAGGCGTTCGGCCAGTACGTCACCGGAGACAACCTAGGCGTGGGCCTGGTGGTCTTCCTGGTGCTGATCATCATCCAGTTCGTCGTCATCACGAAGGGCTCGGGACGCGTCAGTGAAGTGGCCGCGCGCTTCGTCCTGGACGCCATGCCCGGCAAGCAGATGGCGATCGACGCGGACCTCAACGGGGGTTTGATCGACGCCGACCAGGCGCGATCCCGCCGGGAAGAGGTATCCCGCGAGGCGGAGTTCTACGGGGCCATGGACGGTGCCTCGAAGTTCGTGCGCGGCGACGCCGTGGCGGGCCTCATCATCACGGCGCTGAACCTCGTGGGTGGCGTGGCCATCGGCGCGGCCGGCGGCATGTCCATGGGGCAAGCCGTTGAGCGCTTCTCGAAGCTCACCATTGGTGACGGCCTCGTGAGTCAGATCCCCGCGCTCTTGATCTCGACCGCCGCCGGTGTGCTGGTCACCAAGGACTCGAGCGACCTCGGGCTGGGGCCGAACCTCGCCATCCAAATGGGCCGCCGCCCCAAGGCGACGCTCATCGCCGCGAGCACCATCTTCGCCATCGGCATGCTGCCTGGCATGCCGAAGCTGCCGTTCTTCGTGCTCAGCATCGTGCTCGTGGTGCTCTGGCGCACGGGCAGCGACCTCGAGAAGGAGACCGCTGCGGAAGAGGCAGAGGTCGAAGCCCAAGCTGCGGAAGAGGCGGCGGGCCCCCCGAAGACGGACGAAGAAGAGGTCGCGGAGCTGCTCAAGGTCGATCGAGCGAGCCTGGAGATCGGCTATCAGCTGATCCCGCTCGTGAAGGACGCTTCTGGCGCCGGCATCTTGGATCACAT
>CAJXRJ010000600.1 GCA_913058555.1 uncultured bacterium | reverse complement strand
GCGAGGCGTCCGATGGACGACATTCTGAATAGCCGACTTGTTCAACGGCCTGCTACGGCAACGAAGAAGGCGCTACGGGCCGGCAGAGCTTGCTCCGCCGGCCCGTAGCGCCAGTCCCAAGGCCGCGACGTGCTAGGCGCGTGTCAGTGCCGCGAGCTTGGCGTCGACCTTGTTCGCGGTGATCACGCCGTAGTTGGCGGCGCCGAGCCAGCCGCTCATGATGATGCCGACGGAGCCCGCGTGGTAGAGACCCTCGACCTGCTCGGAGAGGCCCATGGAGTAGGGCAGGCCTTCGAACTTGGTCCCGAAGGAGGTGCCTTGGGGCGAGTCGGTGTAGAAGCGGAAGGACAGGGGCGTGGACGCTTCTACGTGCTCGATCTTGGCGGCCGTGCCTGGAACGCGTCGCTCGATGTCCGCGACGGTCTCCTCTTCCATGCGCTTCTTGTTCTTCTCGTACTCCTCGGGCGTCATCTTCGCCCAATCCTCGAAGAGGGCGTTGGTGCTCGAGACGATGACGTAGCGATCGGGCTTGCCCGCTTCTTGGTCGGCGGGGCGACCCTTCGGGTAGTAGAAGCTGAACGTGCGGCTCTCGCCGTGGAGATCGCACAGGGCGTGGCTATCGAAGGTCGGGCGGGACGAGGTGAAGAAGAGGTCGGAGACCCAGGGGAGGGTCGCGCCTTCCTTCAGGCCCATGTAGACCTGGCAGCTAGAGGTGTTGAGGCGCACCTTGCGCAGGCCTTCGATCCAGTCCTTGTCGAAGTGCTGTTCGCCGACCATGGATTCGGCCGTGGCTTTGATGCTCGCGTTCGAGAGCACGATGTCCGCGTTGATGACGCGTTCCCCCACGCGTACGCCGGTGGTGCGGCCGTTCTCCACGAGGATCTCATCCACATGGGTGCGGCTGAACATGTCGACGCCGTTGGCTGCCAGGATCGACCGCATGTCCTTGATGAGGCCGTCGGTTCCGCCGGTGAAGGTGTAGACACCCTTCGACATGAAGTTGGAGAAGACGATGCCGTAGCTGATTGCGGGGTCGTCCAGGCCCGAGCCATTGGCGTAGCTGATCGGCTCCATGAGGAGGCGATGCACGTCATTGCGACCGGGGAAGTACGCCTCGAACAGCTCACCCGCAGTGCGCTCGTCCTGGTCGTAGTAGTTCATTCGGCGCAGGTCGTCGTAGAAACCCTCGACGACTTTGCGGTCGCAGCCGAGTTCATTCACCAGCTTGTTGGTGAAGCACTCCCGCGTGAACTCAGTGTCGAAGCTGAACTGCGGGTTGTCGAAGCGGACGCCGTCGAGCTGGACGATCTTGTCGGCGACGGACTGACCCCAGTACTTGCGGCAGGTCTTCTTCATGCCGAAGGGGAAGCCGTGCAGCGAGATATCGAACACGTGGCCGCCGCGGCGCTTGAACCACGTCGCGAGTCCGCCGTAGTTGTAGTGCTGCTCGAGGACGCACACGCTGTGGCCGTTGCGGGCCAGGATGTTCGCCGCTGTCATTCCGCCAAGGCCGGAGCCGATGACGACCACGTCGTAACGGTCCTTCGCGCCCTTGAGTGGATCAGACTTCAGGGGCCGTTTGCCGTCGCGGTGGCCAGCGAAGAACTTCTTGTTGCGTGTTTCAGCCATGGGATTCGGGTCAGCGCGGCGTCAAGCGCCAGCTTGCGTGAGGGCGTGTTGGTTGGCCATGGCGATGCCAGACAGCATCGCGCCGACAATGCCAAGGTAGCCCTGGTCGGTGCCGCAGAGGAAGAGGCCGTCCACGGACGTGCGCCCGTTCCGGAGCTTGGTGGGGGAGCCGTAAACCGCTCCGCCGAGGTGTCCCGTGAACTTCTGGATTGTCCGGGGCGTGAAGCCGTCGACGTAGAGAGAGTGGGGGCGCACGTCGAAGGAGAACGGGGCGGCGATTCCGTGGGCCCGCTGCCAGACCTCGTCTTTCTGGGCGACGTATTGCTCCTCTGGGATACCTGCCCATGCGTCGTGCCGGGCGAGGAGTGTGAGGCGGAAGAGACTGTCTTTCAGTGGTTCTTCGGACGCGTAGTTGTCCGGGCAGCAGATGACGCCGCTGCGGTAGTCGACGCATTCCCCTGGGGCGGGCGGGGCATACACGAGACGGTCTTCGGTATTGAAGAAGACGATCGTGTCGTCGTGGCCGAGCTCCGCGGGGCGCTTGTCGAGGACCGTCAGGAACTCGACGAACGTCAGCGGGCCGACGTCTCTGTCGGTGACCTCATCTGCCCGATCGGTCATGCGCTGGGTCTCAACGTAGCCAGCGCTCGACAGGATGACGTTGGCCTTGAGCTCCGTGCCGTCGTCGAGGATCACGCCTTCGACCCCGCCGCTGCCGTGCACGATGCGCTGGACGCCCGTGTTCATCCGGAGCTCGCCGCCGAGATCCTTGTAGCGGTTGCGGAGCAGGTCCAGGATCGTTCGCACGCCGCCTTCCGGGCGCGCAAATCCCTCTTCGTAGAGACTCTTGAAGAGGATGATGAAAGACGACCACTCGACGTCGTTCGGCGTCGGGCTTCCGTAATAGAGCAGCGGCAGGAGCAGCATCTCTATCAGGGTTTGATCCTTCAGGTACGCCTTCAGCTCATCCCGCGCCATCGGTGGCGTCTCGCCCTCTTCGACGAGGTCGGGATAGTCCGCGATTAAACGCGTCAGGCGGTCAAAGCCGTCGATCTCCGAGGGGAACTTGTCCCGAACCTCGCCCCGCAGGACCTCAAACTCATTGGTCCAGCGCAGGGACACGTCCGGGAAAGAAACCCGGCTGCCGCTCTGCTGGCCCAGTTGAAGGGAGTCATAGGGAATCCGCAGCTGACGCAGGATGCGCGTCAGGGGCCTTCCCTTGGTGCCTTTCGGCACGTAGTTCGTCAAGGCGTGGAGCCCGACGTCGAAGCGGCGCCCCTTCTTCTTGTAGAAGGAGTTGAGGCCGCCCCACAGTGAATGACGATCCAGCACGAGGACGCGCTGGTCGAATTGTGCAAGGCGGATGCCGGCGGCGAGCCCGCTCATGCCTGCACCGATGATGATGGTATCCCAGCGTTCAGACATGAGGGGGCCCTTTGGCAATCCGGCGAGCGATCAGGCGTTCTGTAGCTTGAGCTCTTTGTCCGTCATGAGCGGGTGCAGGTACTCACCACAGGAGGCGAGGCTGCCGAGCTCAGAGTAGTCGTCCTCGGGAACCAGAACGCCGTAGCGCTTGCGGAGCTCCATGACGATGTCAAGGAAGTCCATCGAGTCGAGCTCGATCTGGTCGCGGAGAAGGTCCGCGTCGTTCAGTCCGTCGATATCTTCGTCAGGGGCGATCGTGGCGATGATGTCTTTGACGGCTTCTTTGACTTCGTCCTTGGTCATTGGATTGGTTGGGTTGGTGCAGCGAAGAGTTCGCCGGGGGGATCAGGATCAGGAGGGTTGCTTCACAACGAGGGCACTGTTGATGCCCAACATCCCGAAGCTGAGATTGAGAATGGTGTCGACGTTGCCCCGGTCGAGGGGCTCGTTGAGCACCATGCCGCGAACTTCACACTCGGGGTCGAGGTTCGCAACGTTGATGGTCGGGTGCACGATGCCGTCCTTGAGGGAAGGCAGGTTGCCGGCGAGTTCGAGGGAACCCGCGGCGCCCATCGTGTGGCCGATGTAGCTCTTGGTGTTGTTGATCGACGTGTTCGGGGAGTCGCCGAACACCTCGCGTACCGCGCCGGTTTCTTGGATGTCGCCCAGGGGGGTCGACGTGGCGTGGGTGCTGACGAGGTGGATGTCCTCGGGGCCCATACCAGCTTTGGCGAGGGCGCCACGCATGCACTCGTTCTGGCGCTCCGGGAGCGGCAGGACGAAGTCAGCGGCGTCGGAGTTCACGTGCCATCCGGCGAGCTCGGCAATGATGGGGGCGCCGCGTTTGATGGCATCCTCGTAGCGCTCGAGGACGTAGAGGCAGCCGCCTTCGCTGACAACGATGCCGTTTCGGTCCTTGTCGAACGGGCGACTGACGAGGGTTGCATCTTCGTTTTCACCGAGGGCGCCTTCGGCTTTGAAGCTCGCGAAGATGCCAAAGGTGTGGATGCTCTCGGAGACGCCGCCGGCGATGGCCATGTCGCACTCGCCGAGCTGGAGCATCTGTGCTCCCTGGATGATGCCGAGGTTGCCGCCCGCACAGGCACCGCCGATGGCGTAGTGGGGGCCGGTGATACCGGTGGCGAGGGTCACTTCCCCGGCGGGGTTGTTCGACACCGTCCGCGGGTTGTGGTGGTGGGACCAGTAGGACGTGTCGTAGTCGTACTTGCTGATCTCGTAGATCTGCTCTTCCGTCTCCACGTTGCCGTGTTCGGTCGTTCCCACGTAGACGCCGATTCGGCTCTTGTCCACTGACTCGAGATCGACGCCCGCGCTCTGCAGTGCCTCGTTCGCGCAGTAGATCGCGATCGAACCGGCACGGGTACCCCGGCGCAGGCTCTTGCGGCTCTGGTGACGTTTGGTGTCGTAGTCGCACTGCCCGGCCACGGTCTTGCCGAAGTACCGGATCTCGTAGGGGGAGACGCCAGATACGCCAGCCAAGAGGTTCTTGCGGAACTCCTGAATGTCGTTGCCGTTGGGGCTGGTGAGCCCGACCCCAGTCATCACGATGCGGGGCAGATTGCTGGGTCTATACACGATCTTGATCCTCTTTGGAGGCTGTCTCTTATACACATCTGACGCTGCCGACGATATGCAGTGTGTA
>CAJXRJ010000599.1 GCA_913058555.1 uncultured bacterium | reverse complement strand
CAGTTGCGTATACGAGAGCGTGGCAGCGATGGCGAAGACTTCCGGCAACGAACAAACTCCGAAGACGATGGAGGGACTCCTCTCGGAGATCGAGCGCCTTCGCCAGGAGAACGCGGACCTGAAACACAACGTTGAGGTCTACCGCAAGCTCGCGTTCGGCCCCTCATCGGAGAAACGCGGCTGCAAATCGGCCGAAGGCGAGCATCCGCAGCAAGGACACTTCTTCTACGAAGCGCTCCTCGCAGAGGCCAATGAGACTGCGGCCCGCAAGAACCTCGACGGCGCGATCTACGCGTCACCACCGAAGAAGCCGCGTGGGAAGGGCGGGCGCCGCTCCAAGTTCCCGGAACACGTGCCGAACGTCACGACCGAGTACAAGCTCCGCGAAGAGGACTAAACGTGCAGCTGCGGATCGCCGCTGCACGAAATGGGCTTCGAGACGACAAAGGAACTTGAGCGCCTTGAATTGACGTTCGTGCACGTCATCAAGCGGTCGAAGTACGCCTGCCGGCAATGCGAGGAGGGCGTTCGCACAACACCCGGCCCGGATCGCCCTTTCGAGAAGGGCCTTCTTGGAACCGGCTTCCTCAGCTACCTGATCAACGAGCGCTTCGGCAACCACATGCCGTATCACCGCATCGAGAAGAAGCACGCCCGCGAGGGCGTAGACGTCTCTCGAAGCGTTCTTGAGCGAAGCGTCGCGCGCTGCGCCGCGCGTTTGGAGCCGATCTACAACCTCCTCGTCGAGAAGTTCCGGGCTGCGGACATCCTCTTCACGGACGATACGCCGGTTACGATCGCGTCACCAGAAGATCGGAGCAGCGGCAGCAAGAAGGGCCGGATCTGGATCTACCTGGACCGGATGGGCAACCACGCCTACGACTTCACCGACACTCGGAAGAAGGACGGACCAGCTGAATGGCTGGGCGACTTCAAGGGGTTCGTGCACGCGGATGCCTATCCCGCCCACTACCAGTTCTTCGGGCCTGATGCAGCGACCGAGGTCGCCTGCTGGGCCCACACCCGCCGCAAGTTCGTCGAGGCCGAGTCCACTGAGCCAAAGCTTGCGGCGGAGATACTCAGCCGGATACGAGAGCTCTATGCGCTGGAACGAATCGCGAAGGACAACGAGCTCGATGACGCCGCCCGCGGGCAGCTGCGACAGGAGAAGGCAGTGCCCATCCTGGGCGACCTCCGTGCGCAGCTCGCTCTCTTGGAGATGCAAGTGCTCCCACAAGGGCCAATGGGCAAGGCCATCGCATACGCGATGCGTCAGTGGCAAGCAATGACGACGTACACGTCGGATGGCCGATTGTCGATCGACAACAACGCCGCGGAGCGCGCGCTGCGCGCCATCGCCGTCGGCCAAAAGAACTGGATGTTCTTCCAGCGCGAAAGTGGTGGACGGACAGCGGCCATTCTCTTCAGCCTCCTGAAGACGGCGGAGGCCGCGGGGATTGACCCGCTTATCTACTTCCGCGACATCCTCGTGCGCATCGACCGCGAGCGCGACACCGCGAAGCTCCTCCCATTCGCGTGGAAGGAGAACTTTGCAGCTGAGGTGGCGGAGCGGCGGCAGGCCGCCGTCGCTCTGATCACGAGCAAGTAGCAAACCGAGCGGAGCTCGTCCAGGTGGGGTTCAAGCTACGCTTACGGAGACCCCACGGAGTCCACTAGGAGCTGGTCCGCGTCCGTGGAAAGGAATCGAGGCGGCGAGAGTCAGATGGTTGCTTCCGAGGTCGTGCCCGGCGTCGATGGAGAGATCGTCTTCACGGAACAGTTCGTGACACGTGCTGGTGACGAGTACGTTCTCCATCTCCAAGCCCAGACTGGCACCGTACATCTTCGCGCAAACGGTGGAGCTGCCCGTGCGTCAGTGAGTTCGCTCAGGAACCTGGTTCACGCCCGTTTTTGGTTGACGGATCCGCACTCCATGCCCCACGGGCTCCATGCCACACGGGCCAGCGAAGGAGGCTTGGACGACCTACATTGACGGGGGCCATACCGAAGTGAGCCTGACTCCACGGCACTCTGCGATGAGCCCGCGCCATTCAACCAGAGGCGGCTGAGCGGGATTCGGACGCTCGGCTCGGCGAGCTGGAGAGGCTGCATAGGAGGCGGCATCGAGCGCGACATGACGCGCCGTCTTCTTGCCTGTCGATTATCTGCAACGGGATCTTGCCGCAGGGCTTGGGCATGGCCAGTTCATCTTCGTTCTCACGGTAACCACCGGAGTGGTACTCCCGAGGACATCCCCATCGTCGCATGTCACCGCGTCAGCGAAACTCGATGCGGGCGGCGCCGGTGAAGTTGGAAGTGGAGATGCCGGCGCTGGCGTCGCGGTACCAGAGTTGGAAGTAGCGTGTTTCCGGGGGGAGGATGGGGATGGTGGTCTGGATGGCGTCGGGAATGTCCGATGTGTCCAGCTGGAGGCGCAGGATTCCGGCGGGGTTGGCGGTGCGTATCTCGCCGGCACGGTTGAAGCGGGCGATGGAGCCGCCGAGGCAGAGCAAGCCTTGGCTATTGGGGACTTGGATTGGCGTCGCGGGCAGGAGCGAAGTCAGGAACATCCCGAAGGCGCCGGGTGGCAGGCCCACTGCGTTGAGGGTCATGCGGTTCAGGGATGCTGAGGCCGTTCCCACGCCGAAGAGGGTTGCGCCGGGGCCCACTGAGTTCGGCTCGCCTGGACAGGTTCGGGTCGAGATCACGGTGACGTTTTCGAACCACTCGAGCTCACTCGATAGGAGATCGAAGTCTCCATCGCCGTCGACGTCGATGGCCGTGGCCGCGCGGGCTCCCATGGTGGTCTGGATCGGGACCGGGGCTGCGAAGAGCCCTCCGCCGAGTCCCCGGGTGTAGAGGATCGAACTGCTGGAGGAATCGAGGGTGAGTAGGTCCAAGGTCCCGTCGAGATCGACGTCTATGGCGTCGCCTATCACCTCGGGAGCCGAGGGACTCGAGAGATGGTTCTGATGAAAGGTCGCCTGGGGACCGGGCGCTATCTCGACCCAGGCACTGGTCCGTGAAGAGCCGCCCGTGAAGAGGACCTCCATGAGCAGGTCATCGTCTCCATCGCCGTCCACGTCGGCGACGCTCAGCCTCGACGCACGGGGAGTTCCACCCGGAAGGAGGGGTTGAATGGCCGCAAACTGGCTGTTGCCGAGGGATCGCATCCAGCCCAAGGCACCGGCAGACGCCGAGGACAGGTAGCTCACCACTAGGTCGTCGCGCCCATCCCCGTCAAGGTCCATGGCGGTGTAGGCCGGGAGGCCCAGGACGGGGGCGGCGGCGGAGAGCGTGACGGGGGTCAGGTTGCGGGCGCCCTCGTTGCGGAAGATCGCGAACTCCGAGGATGTCATCGTGATGAGGTCCGTGTCCCCATCTCCGTCATAGTCAAGCCCGAGAGACTGGTACGAACCCGGGAATGGACTGGGGCTCTGAACCACAGCCAGTCCCGGTGGAGAGCCGGGACCACCGAAGCGGATGCGCAGACGCTTGTCGCCGATGACATTCACGGCGGCATAGTCGTCGTATCCATCCGAGTCGAAGTCTGCGACGATCGGCTCAGGTGCCGCAGCGAAGAGCTCTGGAATGGTCACGATCGACCAATCTGTTCCGTCGCTGCTGAGGTAGTCGAGGCCGGACGAGGCGAAGCCTGAGAGGTGCCCTAATAGCTCGTCGCGGCCGTCGCCATGGAAGTTTCCCCGATAGAACTTCCCGTAGAAGTACTGCACGTTGGGCGGGAGGGAAGGCAGCGGACCCCGCGCGATGAAGGACTGGGCGGCGGCTTCGGCCGCTAATGGAACCAAAACGAGGGCGAACAGAATCGGAGGTCGCATGGGCACAGGTTCCCACAAATGTCGAGTGTGCGGTGGTGCTGATTCGCAGCCGTTCCCGCCACTTAGGCCTCGTTAACGCAGCATGACCCATGGAACGGCGACGAGGGCAACGAGAAGCACCGTAGAGAGCATGTGCAGGAGGGACACCAGAACGGTCTTCAGGATCGCTGCTCGCCAGGAGGCGCCGAAGAAGGCGCGTGTCGCTCGAATGGACCAGAGGAGGCCGATCAGGGGGCGAAAGCCCTGAGCGCCCTGGAGGCCTGAGGCCTCAAGCCCAGCGAGCAGAATGCCCACCAGGAATCCGAAGCCCGCGACGTAGAGCACCAGGACCAAACACGCGGGCACCGACCGTCCACTGGTGCGAAAGGCGCGCGCGAAGAAGAAGGACCGGGCGGGGAGGGCCAGGAATAGGAACCAGTCCAAGTGCCGCCGCACGAATTCCCGGACCTGTTCGGCAACCGCCTTGGCCTCCGCGCCATCGACGCTCGCGTGGACGCCCAAGCTATCGAGGACATCGACGCCGAGGACCTTCAACGCAACGAACCAAAGTCCGAGGGCGACGAAGCAGAAGCGCGCGGGGTTCAGATATTGCTTCCTGCGCCCGTTCACGTAGTCCGCCGCCAGCCCGCCAGGGTCCTTCCAAAGCCCCCGCATGGTCTTGAGCAGCGCGCTATCCCAGCCCGAGAGTTGCCGAACACCCTCCGCTAGAATCGTCCGAGCGCTCAGGCCCAGGTTGCCGCAGTCTTGCCCGCATTCCGAACAGTACCTTCCCCTGAGTGGCTCGTGGCAGTTAGGGCAGGGCTGAAGCGAGGTCGATGTCGGCACGTGGCAATTCTAGCCCGATCTCGTCACGAGTCCTCTTGATGGCTGCTCTCGATCACCGATCGAG